>NZ_BCBI01000027.1:0-80448 GCF_001320565.1 Pseudomonas sp. NBRC 111132 | reverse complement strand
TTCGAGTTTCCCCATGTAGATGTTCTTGTGGACCTGGTCCTCCAGCAGTTGGTCGGTGACGGTTTCCCGTTCACCTACCGGGTACTGCTCGTTAGGCGCATCCGGATCGATTCTGGTGAGATTGTATTGCATTGCCAAAGCCTCATTGTTTCAGCTTCGCTTGCCGCTTGCGGCGACCTTCGGGAGCCCAATCAAGAGCACCGACGCGCCATAGGTAGACAAGACCTGCCAACAGAATTGCTATGAAAACGAGAGCTTCGACGAACCCGGTCCAGCCGCTTTCGCGGACGGACACAGACCATGCAAAGAGAAAGAGGGCTTCGATATCGAAGATCACGAACAGCATCGCGACCAGATAGAATTTGGCGGACAGGCGCAGGCGGGCACTGCCGACGGGCAGCATGCCGGATTCGAAGGGTTCGTTCTTGGCGCGGCCCCAGGCCTTGCTACCGAGCAGGCTGGACAGGCCGAGCATGAAGGCACACAGGCCGACGACACCCAGGAGGAAGATGGCAAAGCCCCAGTTGTGGGCGATGAGTCCTGCCGAATCGGACATGCTAGAGATCCTTATACAGAGACCCAGCTCTGCAGTCTGAAATAAGTAAAGCGGCGACGTGGTGTCGCAGGTGCAGTGACCAAATGTCGCAGCTGAATCAATCGCGCTGATTTTATGGGTAAACCCGGTGCAAGTAAAATTTCTGTCGCAAATTTATTCGTAGGATTAAGAACAAAACACGCGTGTAACTGGCTGAAAGCCTTGATATTCGGGCATTGCGTGCGCTTTTGTTAATTATGTTTCTTGCGACTGGTAACGAATTACAAGTTTCGTAATGATAATTAATATCATTTGGCCTGATGCCTTTTAATTTGGCTGTACTGTGCCTTGTAAAGTTCATCTGGCAGTTCCCTCTACTTGCAAATGCGAAAGCCTCCTGTTCTAGCAGCTGCTGGCGCCGTGCGCACCGCTCTGGGTCAATACTTTATCGTTTGAGCGATGATTGGCTGATGAAGCAATCGCCCACTGACCGAGCCAGTAGGTGAGGATGATCAGGTAGGGCGCGGCGGCGAACGGGCTGACGAAGCGGTCGATGCCGATCAGGCTGTCAGAGAGCACGAACAGGCAGGCCCCGGACGCGGCCATTCCACCGCATGCCAAGGCGCGCCAAAGCATGGCGCTGATGGCTATCGCGTATAGTGCGACCGGGATCAGCAGCGGGCCAAGGCCATGGGCGGCCAGTACGCCCAGTAACGTGATGCCAATGATGGCGCTGAATGCGAGTGCGGGCAGGGCGGGGCGCAAGGTAATGCCGCAATAGGCGCGTAGATAGGCAAGGTGGGCGCAAAGGAAGGCGGCCAGGCCGAAAACGAACAGGTCCGCAGGGATGGCCAGCAGGATATCGCCGAGCACCGAGAAGCCCAGGCCGATAGAGATCCACCTGCCATAAGGTGAGGGTGGTGCGCCGCGCAGCCAGGCAATAAGTGCCAAGACGGGAATGGGCTTGGCCAGAAGGGCGAGCAGCGTATTGTCGCTGGCCAGTGCATATATATAGAGGGCCGCGGCGGTCAGGGCGAGAATCATCAGGTGGCTTGGACGAGGCATGGGGCGGTCCTTGCTACTGTGCTGCGCCAAGCATAGACCTGATCCTGGGTTTTGCCGTTCTCGGATGTTTGTCGCTCCTACTGGAGGCGCGCAGGCAAAAAAAGAAAGGCCCGAGGCTTTCACAAGTCTCGGGCCTTTCTTCAGTAGCAACCCACCATCAGTGGAACTGCTCTTCCTCGGTGGAGCCGGTCAGTGCAGTCACCGACGATGCGCCACCCTGGATCACGGTGGTCATGTCGTCGAAGTAGCCGGTGCCCACTTCCTGCTGGTGCGCCACGAAGGTGTAGCCTTTGCTGGCGTCAGCGAACTCCTGCTCTTGCAGTTTCACGTAGGCGGTCATGTCGTTGCGGGCGTAGTCGTGCGCCAGGTTGAACATGCCGTGCCACATGTTGTGGATGCCAGCCAGGGTGATGAACTGGTGTTTGTAGCCCATGGCCGACAGCTCGCGCTGGAATTTGGCGATGGTGGCATCGTCCAGGTTCTTCTTCCAGTTGAAGGACGGCGAGCAGTTGTACGACAGGATCTGGTCCGGGTACTCCTTCTTGATCGCTTCGGCGAAGCGACGGGCTTCGTCCAGGTCCGGCTTGGCGGTTTCACACCAGATCAGGTCGGCGTACGGCGCGTAGGCCAGGCCGCGGGAAATTGCCTGGTCGAGGCCGGCGCGTACCTTGTAGAAGCCTTCACGGGTACGCTCGCCAATCACGAACGGCTGGTCGTACGGGTCGCAGTCGCTGGTCAGCAGGTCGGCGGCGTTGGCGTCGGTGCGGGCCAGGATGATGGTCGGTACGCCCGACACGTCAGCTGCCAGGCGCGCGGCCACCAGCTTCTGTACGGCTTCCTGGGTGGGTACCAGTACCTTGCCGCCCATGTGGCCGCATTTTTTCACCGAGGCCAGCTGGTCTTCGAAGTGCACGCCGGCGGCGCCTGCTTCGATCATGTTCTTCATCAGCTCGTAGGCGTTCAGTACGCCGCCGAAACCGGCTTCAGCGTCGGCCACGATTGGTGCGAAGTAGTCGATGTAGCCTTCGTCGCCTGGGTTCTTGCCGGCTTTCCACTGGATCTGGTCGGCGCGGCGGAACGAGTTGTTGATGCGCTTGACCACGGTCGGTACCGAGTCGACCGGGTACAACGACTGGTCAGGGTACATCGACTCGGCCGAGTTGTTGTCGGCGGCAACCTGCCAGCCGGACAGGTAGATGGCCTGGATGCCGGCCTTGACCTGCTGCACTGCCTGGCCACCGGTCAGGGCGCCCATGCAGTTGACGAAATCTTTTTCTGGGCGGAAGGATGGGTGGGCACCTTGGGTGACCAGCTTCCACAGTTTTTCTGCACCCTGACGGGCCAGGGTGTGCTCTGGCTGCAGGGAGCCACGCAGGCGAACGACATCAGCGGCGGTGTAGGTACGGGTCACGCCTTTCCAGCGCGGGTTCTCGGCCCAGTCTTTCTCGAGGGCTGCAATTTGCTGTTCGCGTGTCAGTGCCATGGAAATAAACCTCGTCGCATCGATCTTGGGTTAATTGTGCTGATGCTCGGGTGCAGATCAGGGCGCTTGGCGGCTGTCCTGTTCGCGGGAGTGCGGCGGCGAACGCGAAGGCTCGAAGGGGAAGGGTGGGCAGGCCAGGCGAAGGTGTGCTCCGGCAGGTCGGCTCGTGGTTGCCTTGCTGCGGTGCTACGCGATTGCCAGTACTGCGGTGATGCGCTTCCGTCCCTCGGGACAACTTCTTCGTTGCAGTCGCAATCCCGTCGAACCGCCTTGTGGGCCGTATAGACACGAGACGCCTCCAGGGGTGGGGAGGAGCACGCCTCGAAGGCCCTTGCCAGGGCCCCTGATTAGCGGGAGCGAGGCCATCATGCCCTTGGGAAAAAGACCCTGTCAAATGTTTTGTAGTGGTTTTTTCTACTTACTACATCTTTGGTCTAATGCGACTTGGCAGTCAGTTTCAAGGCCTTTGGTCGAGGCCTTGAATTGCCTGGGATCCGTCGAGAAGGTCGACTTTGACACGTAATGTCATGTTTTCCCCGCGCTGGGTGCTGTAACTACGGCTTGACGTACTCCGGTCGGCTTGGCTCTGCTGGTTGTAGCCTGCCAGGGTGATCCATTCACCCAGCCTGCCGGTGACTGTCGTGTCGGTACTTTGAACTTTCACTACATCTGCACGTTCCTGGCTGATGCGGTCGTTATTGGTGCTTATTTGCAGACGAACCGTATCGCCGCTCAGGCTTGGTGTGACGTAGAAACCTTGGGTCACGTTGCGGTATTCGGTGTTGCTCTGGATGCGCCCGTAGCCGTCGGTGCTGGTGCTGGTGATCGGGATGCTCTGGCCAACCTGGATCAGCGCTGGCTGGCCTTCGCTGGCTTGCACTTGCTGCATGCCGCCGTCGCGGTTGCTGGTGCCGTAGTGGATGACGCGTGCATTGCCACGGTTATCCTGGAAGTTGCTGTCGTTGTTGTCGACGCTGATCAGCAGGCGCTTGGGGGCGGTGTCCAGCTGTTGCAGCAGGGCGCGCAGGTCGTCGATGCGCTCGGGGCTGGCGTTGACGATCAGTTTGTTCTCGAAGGCGCTGACCGTACCGTCCTTGCCGATGAATGCCTGTGCGGCAGGTAGCAGTTCGGCGCTGGCGCGGTGCTGCAGCGGCACCACCTCGGTGGCGGCCTGGGCGGCGTAGCTGGCAACGAGCAGCAGGGAAGCGAAAAGGGGGCGTAGCGGCATGTCCATGATCTCCGCAGGTGGAATGATCATGATGGCAAATTTGCCTGGGTTGTGCCGGTTCCAGATCACAAGTTGTCTTTTGTCTACGTTTGCCCAGCGCGCCAGGCGAGCATGGGTGCCTGACGCTGCAAAGCCGAGAGCGGTGGCCGCTGTCAGACAAATTCCGTAACATCGCGCCCCTCGTTTTTGTAACGTCCGCCCGGACCGCACCACAGGATGTCCATGAAGCCCGCCCGACTACGCGCCGACCTGCTCGCCGGCCTGACCACCGCGTTCGCCCTTGTGCCCGAATGCATCGCTTTTGCCCTGGTGGCCCACCTCAACCCGCTGATGGGCCTGTATGGCGCGTTCATCATCTGTACCCTGACTGCGCTGTTCGGCGGTCGACCCGGAATGATCTCCGGCGCCGCTGGCTCGATGGCGGTGGTGATCGTCGCGCTGGTGGTGCAGCACGGTGTGCAATACCTGTTGGCCACGGTGCTGCTGGGTGGCGTGGTGATGATCCTGTTCGGCCTGTTGAGGCTGGGCAAGCTGGTGCGCCTGGTGCCTTACCCAGTCATGCTGGGCTTCGTCAACGGCCTGGCAATCGTCATTGCCATGGCCCAGCTCGAGCATTTCAAGGACGGCGATCACTGGCTCAGTGGCGCGCCGCTGTACTTGATGATCGGTTTGGTGGCACTGACCATGGTGGTGGTCTACCTGCTACCCAGGCTGACGCGTGCGGTGCCGCCGGCGCTGGTGGCGATTCTCGGTGTCGGCCTGCTGGTGTACCTGTTGGGCCTGCCCACCCGTACCCTGGGCGACATGGCGCATATCGCCGGCGGCCTGCCAGGGTTGGCGCTGCCGGATGTGCCCTGGAATCTGCACACCCTGAAGGCCATTGCCCCCTACGCGGTGTTGATGGCCATGGTCGGCCTGCTGGAAACCCTGCTCACCCTCAACCTGACCGATGAAATCACCGAGAGCCGTGGCTTTCCGGACCGCGAGTGTGTGGCATTGGGTGCCGCCAACATGGTCTCGGGCCTGTGCGGTGGCATGGGTGGCTGCGCGATGATCGGGCAGACGGTGATCAACCTCAGCTCCAATGGCCGTGGCCGGTTGTCGGGCGTAGTGGCCGGGGTGATGATCTTGCTGTTCGTGTTGTTCCTGTCGCCGCTGATCGAGCGTATTCCGCTGGCGGCGCTGGTGGGGGTGATGTTCGTGGTGGCTCAGCAGACCTTCGCCTGGGCGTCGCTGCGGGTGCTCCACAAGGTGCCGGTGAACGATGTGCTGGCGATCATTGCGGTGACCGTAGTCACGGTATTCACCGACCTGGCCACGGCAGTGCTGTTCGGTATCATCATCGCGGCGGTGAACTTTGCCTGGCAGCATGCGCGAGAGCTGTATGCCGACAGCCATGAGGATGGCGAAGGGGGCAAGCATTACCAGGTGCATGGCACGCTGTTCTTTGCCTCGACCACACCGTTCCTCAACCAGTTCGACCCGGCCAACGACCCAGGCAAGGTCACGCTTGACTGCCAGCATTTGAGCTTTGTCGACTACTCGGCAATCGCGGCGTTGAAAACACTGCGTGAGCGCTATGCCAAAGCGGGCAAGCAACTGCGGGTGGTGCATTTGTCGGAGCGGTGCAAGACGCTGTTGAAGCGGGCAGGCGAGCAGCACTGAGGCTTGCAGGGTTGGGTGGCCAGCCCTCCAGGGGTTTGGCGAAAACTGGAGGACTGGAGCGCCATCGGAGGGTTAGGTTTTGGTTTTGCCCTGGCTCTTGCTGATGATCGTCTCGACAATGTTTGCCGGTGCCTCGGCGTATTTGGTGAACTCCATCGTGTAGCTTGCGCGCCCTTGGGTCATCGAGCGCATTGAGGTGGCATAGCCGAACATCTCCCCCAGTGGTACTTCGGCGCGAATCACCTTACCTGCAGGCGTCTCGTCGCCGTCCTGGATCATGCCTCGGCGGCGGCTCAGGTCGCCCATGATGTCCCCCTGATACTCTTCGGGCGTAACCACCTCGACCTTCATCACCGGCTCCAGCAGCACCGCGCCGCCTTTCTGCGACAGCTGCTTGGTGGCCATCGACGCGGCGATCTTGTAGGCCATTTCGTTGGAGTCGACGTCGTGATAGGAACCGTCGAACACCGCGGCCTTGAGGTTGATCAGCGGGTAACCGGCAAGTACGCCGTTTTTCATTTGTTCTTCGATGCCTTTCTGGATTGCCGGGATGTACTCGCGCGGCACTACGCCGCCGACAATCTCGTTGACGAATTCCAGGCCCTCCTTGCCCTCATCGCCAGGCGCAAAGCGGATCCAGCAGTGGCCATATTGGCCGCGCCCGCCGGACTGGCGGACGAAGCGCCCCTCGATCTCGCAGGTGTTGCGGATTTTTTCGCGGTAGGCCACCTGCGGCTTGCCGATATTGGCTTCGACATTGAACTCGCGGCGCATGCGGTCGACGATGATGTCCAGGTGCAATTCGCCCATGCCGGAGATGATGGTCTGACCGGTTTCTTCATCCGTACGTACGCGAAACGATGGGTCCTCCTGGGCCAGCTTGCCCAGGGCGATACCCATTTTTTCCTGATCGGCCTTGGTCTTCGGTTCCACGGCCACGGAAATCACGGGGTCGGGGAAATCCATGCGTTCCAGGATGATCGGTTTGTCGATGTCGCACAGGGTGTCGCCGGTAGTCACATCCTTCATGCCGATCAGTGCGGCGATGTCGCCGGCGCACACGTCCTTGATTTCGGCGCGCTGGTTGGCGTGCATCTGTACCATGCGGCCGATGCGTTCCTTCTTGCCTTTGACCGAGTTGAGTACCGCGTTGCCTGAACTGAGCACACCGGAGTACACGCGGGCGAAGGTGAGGGTGCCAACAAAGGGGTCGGTGGCAATCTTGAAGGCCAATGCCGAAAATGGTTCCTTGTCGTCGGCGTGGCGCTCCAGGTGTTTTGCTTCGTCATCCGGGTCGGTGCCTTTGATCGCCGGGATTTCGGACGGGGCGGGCAGGTAGTCGATGACGGCATCGAGCATCAGCGGCACACCCTTGTTCTTGAACGATGAACCAAGGATGGTCGGCACGATTTCGTTGGCGATAGTACGCTGGCGCAGGGCAGCCTTGACCTCGTCGATGCTAAGTTCCTCGCCGTCGAGAAACTTCATGGTCAGCTCGTCATTGGCCTCGGCCGCCGCTTCGAGCATGCGCGCGCGCCATTCGTCGGCCAGCGCCTTGAGCTCGTCGGGGATCTCTTCTTCGCGATAACTCGTGCCATGGTCGTCATCGTTCCAGTAAATGGCCTTCATCTTCACCAGGTCGATCTGGCCAATGAAGTTCTCTTCACTGCCGATGGCGAGCTGTATCGGCACCGGGTGGTGCCCCAGGCGCTTGTCGATCTGTTTGACCACGCGCAGGAAGTCGGCGCCCTGGCGGTCCATCTTGTTGATGTAGGCCAGGCGTGGCACATGGTATTTGTTGGCCTGGCGCCAGACTGTCTCGGACTGCGGCTCTACCCCGTCAGCACCGCTGAAGACCACCACCGCACCATCGAGCACGCGCAACGAGCGTTCCACCTCGATGGTGAAGTCGACGTGGCCGGGGGTATCGATGATGTTGAAGCGGTACTTGTCGGGGAATTGCTTGGTCGAGCCTTGCCAGAAGGCCGTGGTCGCCGCCGAGGTGATGGTGATGCCGCGCTCCTGCTCCTGGGCCATCCAGTCCATGGTCGCGGCGCCATCGTGCACCTCGCCCATCTTGTGGTTGACCCCGGTGTAGAACAGGATCCGCTCGGTGGTCGTGGTCTTGCCGGCGTCCACGTGGGCGACGATGCCGATATTGCGGTACAGCTCGATGGGCGTTGTGCGGGCCATGGCGGACTACCTGCGAATGGGCGGATTCCACCACGTTAGCAGACCGGTGGAATCCTGCCGTGCCGCCGGGCCGTCAGTCGGCCTGGGCTTGCAGCATCCATTGGCCATCCACTTCACGGGCCAGGCCGCTGGCCGGCAGCAAGGCCAGCAGGCGCGCGTGCAGGGCGTCTTCGGTAAAGGTCTTGAGGGTGGTCAGGTCCAGCACGCCGATCAGGTTGAGGTCGGCTTTGGTGTAGGACAGCCAGGCCTTTTTCAACACCTGGCCGACGTCGCTGCCGGCGGTGCTGGCGAAGCGGCGGTGCCACTGGCGGCCCTCGAAGGTGAAGTCGTGCGCGTGGCTGTAGGTGCTTGGGTCGGCACCTTCAAGGCAGCGGTGGCAGCGGCACGGACCTTCGCCGAAGGCGTTGCGCAGGTAACTGTTGAAGTCCACGACAGGCTTGAGGGACAGGCGTTTGTCGACGTCGAACAGGTCGGCGATCAGGGGTTCTTCGGCGCTCACTCGGGATCCTCGTGTGGTGTGGCGTGCATCGGCGGGCACCCTAACAGATCGGGGCAGGCAGATCACCTTTTGCTGGCGATGAGGCCAGTAGAGACAACAGGGGCCGCCTGCCGTACTCTACGCGCCCATACGCCTACACACCCAATGAGGTAACCCCGCTTGAGCACCCAGTACCCGTACACCGCCACCGTGACCATCAGCGCCGAAGACCGTGGCGGAGATACCGAGGCCTCGGAAAACCCCAACATGCGCGTTGGCCTGGAGGCGGTGACCGAAACCCTGAAAAAGGTGCATTTCGTCGGTACGCTCGCGGCCCCAGAAAAAAGCGCCACGCATATCTGCGTGACCTTGGAAAACGGCCTGACCTACTACGGCCCGATCGTCAATGGCCACGCTGAGCTCGAAGGCGGCTGGATTGCCTTCGAGTCCGACATGCTCACCCCGCAAGAACTGGGTCTGTAAACCTCAGTTCAGCTCCGTCAGGCACTGCTCGAGGATATCCAGGCCTTCTTCGAGCACCTCGGCCTCGATGGTCAGGGGGGCCAGCAGGCGGATGATGTGCCGCGCTTTGCCGCTGGGCATCAGCAGCAGGCCCTTGGCCCGCGCCGCCTCCATCACCTTGGCCAGTTGCGCCGGTGCCGGGCTGCCGTCGGCATTGACGAACTCGATACCGCGCATGGCGCCCACGCCGGTCAGGCGGCCGATGTACGGGCTCAGGCCCGAGGACTTCCAGCGCTCGACACGGCTGACGATCGCCTGCTCCTGGCGCTCACCCCAGGTGGCGACGTTTTCGTCGGTCATCTGCGCCAGGCTGGCCAGGGCTGCCGCACAGGCAATCGGGTTGCCTGAATAGGTGCCACCCAGGCCGCCCTTGGGCAGCGATGCCATCAATTCCTTGCGCCCGACCACCGCACCCAGTGGCATGCCACCGGCAATGCTCTTGGCCAGCAGCAGCAGGTCGGGCTCGATGCCCAGGCGCGGGAAGGCGAAGCGCTGGCCGGTGCGGCCAAAGCCCGACTGGATCTCGTCGATGATGATCAGGATGCCGCGCTCGTCGCAGAAGCGGCGCAGGGCCTGGGCGAAGGCCGGGTCCAGGGCGAGGAAGCCGCCTTCGCCTTGTACCGGTTCGAAGATGAACGCTGCCACGTCTTCCACGGCCAGCTCGACGCTGAACAGGCGGTCCATGGCCTTGAGTGCCTGTTCGCAGGTCACCCCGGTGTCGGCGCTGGGGTAGGGCAGGTGGTACACCGGCCCGGGCAGTTCTCCGACCCGTTGCTTGTAAGGGGCGACTTTGCCGTTGAGGTTCAAGGTGGCCAGGGTGCGCCCATGGAAGCCACCGTCGAAGGCGATGATGGCGCGCTTGCCGGTAGCGCCGCGGGCCACTTTCAGGGCGTTTTCCGCTGCTTCCGCGCCGCTGTTGGTGAGCATGCCGGCCAGTGGGTAGCTGACGGGCACGAACTGGCTCAGCTGCTCCATCAACGCCAGGTACGGGCCGTGAGGTGCCGCGTTGAAGGCGTAGTGGGTCAGGCGGGTGGCCTGGGCCTGGATGGCCTCGACCACGGCCGGGTTGCAGTGGCCCAGGTTGAGTACACCGATACCGCCGACAAAGTCGATATAGCGTTTGCCGTCGGTGTCCCAGACTTCGGCATTGCGGCCATGGGAAAGTGTGATCGGGTGAACGATGGCGATGGATTGGCTGATACTTTCCTGGTTCATGGGCACGCGGGACCTTTGTTCGAGTTTCTTATTATCCAAGCGTGTCGGGGGGGTATTTCGCAAACGAATTATTCGATTGCGGTCATTCCCTGGATTCGTGATCTGGCCGGGATCGGTTGAATCAGTCCCCCTCAGCCACCCGTTCGCGAATCCACTGCACAAAAGCCCTGATCTTCGGCACTTCGGCCGCATGCTCGGCATGGGCAATGAAGTGCCGGCCATTGCTCGCCACCGGGTGGTCCCAAGCCACCACCAGCTTGCCCTCGCTCAGTTCTTCGGCCACCAGGTAGCGTGGTATCAGGGCAATGCCGCAGCCGGCAATGGCCGCCCGGATGCACAGGTAGAACGTGTCGAAGCGCGGCCCGTGGTAGCTGTTCTGGCTGTGCAGCCCCAGCCCCAGAAACCACTCATGCCAGGCTTCCGGCCGCGACACGCACTGCAGCAGGCGGTGCTCGGTCAGCGCCTGGGCGCTGTCGAATCGGTGATTGGCCAGCAGTTGCGGGCTGCAGACGGGCACCACTTCTTCGCTGAACAGCTCGATGCAGGTTGCACCAGGCCAGGTGCCCTGACCGAAGAAAAAGGCGATGTCGGCCTTGGCCTGTACCAGGTCGAACGGTTCCAACTCATTGCGTACATCCAGGTGAATGCGTGGGTAGCGGTCGCCAAAACCCTTGAGCTTGGGCACCAGCCAGCGCGCGCCGAAGGTGGGTTGGGTGGCGATGCGCAGCACTTCGGTTTCGTCGCCGTAGCTGAGGATGTAGCGGCTGGAGATGTCGATCTGGGTGAGGATCTTGTTCACTTCGGTGAGGTACAGCGCGCCGGCCGGGGTCAGGTGCAGGCGCCGTCGAATGCGCTGAAACAGCGAGTGCGAAAGCATGTCCTCAAGCTGCGCCACCTGCTTGCTGACAGCGCTCTGGGTCAGGTGCAGTTCCTGGGCCGCACGGGTGAAACTGAGGTGGCGGGCGGCCGCTTCGAAGCACTGAAGGGCGGTGGTCGAAGGCATCAGGCGTTTGGACATGACGGGCAAATACCGAGCAAAAAAGGATGAAGTTCATTCCAAAACGGAATCATGTGGTTCGAAAAGGTCGTTTGTTGACCCCGGCCTATAGATTAATACTGACCTGGATCAACGATTACAACCGGTCATGCGAAGAGGAGGTCAGTACCCGCTTCCGGCATCTGCAAAACAACAACAACGACAATCAGAAATTTATAAGAATTCTGCTCCGACCTTCAGCCGCTTTGCTGCGGCCGACCCATTCGAGGGTTCTTCATGGCTTCGCAAGACAACAAGAAACAGCGTTCCCTGCAACACGGCCTGACCTCCCGTCAGGTGTCCATGATCTCCATCGCCGGCATCATCGGCGCCGGCCTGTTCATCGGTTCTTCCAACGCCATCGCCACCGCCGGCCCGGCCATCCTCATTTCCTACGCCATGACCGGCTTGCTGGTCCTGCTGGTGATGCGCATGCTCGGCGAAATGGCCATCGCCAACCCCAACAGCGGCTCGTTCTCCACCTATGCCTCGGAGGCCATCGGCCCTTGGGCGGGCTTTACCATCGGCTGGTTGTACTGGTGGTTCTGGGTACTGATCATTCCGGTGGAAGCCATTGCCGGCGCTGACATCCTGCACGCCTACTTCCCTGGCGTGCCGTCCTGGCTGTTCGCCTTCCTGATCATGCTGGTGCTGTCGGGTACCAACCTGGTCAGCGTGAAGAACTTCGGTGCCTTCGAGTACTGGTTCGCGCTGGTCAAGGTGGTAGCGATCATCGGCTTCATCGGGGTGTGCACCTTGGCGGTGTTCGGCTTCTGGCCGCTGGCTGAAGTCTCTGGAGTCAGCCGGCTGTGGGACAACGGTGGTTTCATGCCCAATGGCTTCGGGACGGTGTTGGGGGGCGTACTGATCACCATCTTCTCGTTCTTCGGTGCCGAAATTGTCACCATCGCGGCTGACGAAACCGCCAACCCGAAAGACAAGATCCGCCGCGCCACCAACCTGGTGGTGTATCGCATCGCCATCTTCTACCTGGCGTCGATCTTCCTGGTGGTGTCCCTGGTGGCCTGGAACGACCCAGCGCTCAAAGCAGTCGGCTCGTTCCAGCGCGTGCTGGAAGTGCTGAACGTGCCGGGCGCCAAGCTGCTGGTCGATCTGGTGGTACTGGTGGCGGTGACCAGTTGCATGAACTCGGGGCTGTACACCGCGTCGCGCATGCTCTACTCGCTGGGTGCTCGTGGTCAGGCGCTGAGCGTGACCAAGCGCATTTCCGGTTCCGGCGTGCCGACAGTGGCGGTGATCTTCTCTACCCTGGCAGGCTTTGCCGGCTGCCTGGTCAACTATGTGTTCCCTGGCAAGGTGTTCGGCTTCCTGTTGTCCACCACGGGGGCCATCGCCCTGCTGGTGTACCTGGTGATTGC
This sequence comes from Pseudomonas sp. NBRC 111132, assembly GCF_001320565.1. Lineage (NCBI taxonomy): Bacteria > Pseudomonadati > Pseudomonadota > Gammaproteobacteria > Pseudomonadales > Pseudomonadaceae > Pseudomonas > Pseudomonas sp. NBRC 111132. The sequence continues at coordinate 67,649 of NZ_BCBI01000027.1, read as the reverse complement.
CGTATCGCAGCTGCGTATGCGTGCCCGTGCCGAACGTGAAGGGCGCCCGCTCGAGCTGAAGATGTGGCTGTTCCCGTGGCTGACCTGGCTGGTGATCGGCACCATCGTCATGGTGCTGGGCTACATGCTGTTCAGCGATGCCTACCGCTATGAAACGCTGATGACTGCGGGGGTGACCGCGTTCATCCTGCTGGTTTCGCTGACCCAGCGGCGTGCCAATGTGGTTGCCCAGACGGCCTGATGTTTCTGTTTTAATGGGGGCGTTGCGCGCCCCCATATCAATAAGCACAGGAAGCGTATGAACGACCAACCCCTTTCCCTTCAGGCCCTCGCGGCGCCGGAGGGTACCTGCTACGGCTGCGGCTGTTCCCACCCAAGCGGCCTGCACCTGCAAAGTCACTGGGACGCCGACGGCGTTCACCTGTTGTGCCGGCACTCGCCCGACAGCACCTTCATTGGCTGGCCCGGCCTGGTTTACGGTGGCCTGCTGGCGATGCTGGTCGACTGCCACTCCAACTGGACAGCCATGGCCTACCACTACCGCAACGAAGGCCGCGAGCCCGGCAGCCTGCCACGTATAGACTGCGTTACCGGCACACTTAACCTGACCTACCTGAAACCTACGCCGATGGGTGTCGAGTTGCTGCTCAAGGCGCGTGTGGAGGGCGAAGTGGGTCGCAAGAGCCGGGTTATCTGCGAAGTTTGGGCTGGCGACGTGCTGACCGTGAGTGCCGACTCGGTGTTCGTGCGTGTGGATACCGAAAAACTCAAGCTCAAGGCCCATGGCCAGGCCTGAGTTGCCCGCGCTGATGAGTGGTCGGTGATGGTCACCGGCCGGGGATGTCTCTAGAGTGACAGGTTCATCCCCCAGGCAAGGTTGATCATGACCGATCTCAGTGCTTTCCCCATTACCCGCAAGTGGCCCGCCAAACACCCTGAACGCCTGCAGCTGTACTCGCTGCCGACGCCCAATGGCGTCAAGGTGTCGATCATGCTCGAGGAAATCGGCCTGGCCTATGAGCCGCACAAGGTCAGCTTCGACAACGATGACCAGTTGAGTGCCGAGTTCATCTCACTCAGTGCCAACAACAAGATCCCTGCCATCCTCGACCCCAACGGGCCGGGCGGCCAGCCGCTGCCGCTGTTCGAGTCGGGGGCGATTCTGCAGTACCTGGCAGAGAAGAGCGGCCAGTTGCTCAGCCAGGACCCGGCCCAGCGTTACCAGACCCTGCAGTGGCTGATGTTCCAGATGGGCGGCATCGGGCCGATGTTTGGCCAGGTCGGTTTCTTTCACTTCTTTGCTGGCAAGGAATATGAAGACAAGCGCCCGCGTGACCGCTATGTCAACGAGTCCAAGCGCCTGCTGGGTGTGCTGGATCGGCACTTGAAAGGGCGGGAGTGGATGGTTGACGAATACAGCATCGCCGACATCGCCATTTTCCCGTGGGTGCGTAACCTGGTGGAACGTTACAACGCCCGGGAGTTGGTCGGTTTTGATCAGTTCAAGGACGTGCAGCGGGTGCTGGCCGCGTTCCTCGAGCGGCCGGCGGTGCAGCGCGGCCTGAAAATCCCCGCCTGATCACCCCGCTGGCTAGAAGATCTGGTTCAGCAGCCAGTACAGGCTCCCTGCCAACAGCATTGCCGCTGGCAGGGTCAGCACCCAGGCCATCAGCAGATTGATCAGCGTGCGCTTCTGAAGCCCCGAGCCATTGGCAACCATGGTCCCGGCTACCCCCGAACTCAGCACATGGGTGGTCGAAACCGGCAGCCCGAACATGTCCGCTGCGCCAATGGTGCACATAGCCACCACTTCGGCCGAAGCCCCTTGGGCATAGCTGAGGTGGGTCTTGCCGATCTTCTCGCCAACCGTGACCACAATGCGCCGCCAGCCCACCATGGTCCCCAGCCCCAGCGCGATGGCCACGGCCACCTTCACCCACAGCGGGATGTAGCGAGTGGCGTCGTCCAACTGGGTCTTGAACAGCTGCACATGGTTGCGGGTGTCGGCATCGAATGCCACCAGCCGGTTTTTCTCCATGAGGCGGATGGCTTCACTGGTCAGGTACATGTCGTTGCGCACGTTGGCCATGGCTTCGGCGGGGACGCGCTTGAGCGAACCGTAGCCTTTGACCTGTTCGCCGATCATCCCGGTGAGTGCGGCCAATGCCGGGACCAGTTGCGGGCTGGCCTTGGGTTCGGCAATGAACAGGGTGAGTACCTGGCGTGGGTCGGCCGGGGCCGCATGCGGGTCGCTGCGCAGCAAGGCCTGGCGGGTTACTTCGGCGACGGCAGAAAACTGCAGGGCCTGCTCATTGGGCATGGTCTTGTTCAGCGCGTAAGCCATCGGCAGGGTGCCCACCAGAATCAGCATGATCAGGCCCATGCCTTTCTGGCCGTCGTTGGAGCCGTGGGCGAACGATACCCCGGTGCAGGTCAGGATCAGCACCCCGCGGATCCACCAAGGCGGAGGGGTGCGGCCTTCTGGCGCCTGGTACAGCTCTTTGCGTTTGACCAGCGCGCGCAGGGCCAACAGCAGGAGGGCAGCGCAGGCAAAACCGATCAGCGGCGAAAACAGCAAGGCATACCCCACCTTGCTGGCCTGGGCCCAGTCCACCCCGCTGGTGCCGTCGCGCCCATGCATCAGTGCATTGGCCACGCCCACGCCGATGATCGAGCCGATCAGGGTGTGCGAGGACGACGCCGGCAGGCCCAACCACCAGGTGCCAAGGTTCCAGATGATCGCCGCCAGTAGCAGGGCGAAGACCATGGCGAAGCCGGCTGACGAGCCAACCTGCAAAATCAGTTCTACTGGCAGCAGGGCGATGATGCCGAACGCCACCGCGCCGCTGGAAAGCAGCACCCCCAGGAAGTTGCACAGCCCGGACCATACCACCGCTATCGGTGCCGGCAACGAATGGGTGTATATCACCGTGGCTACCGCGTTGGCGGTGTCGTGGAAGCCGTTGACGAACTCGAAGCCCAAGGCAATCACCAGCGCCAGGCCCAGGAGCAGGAAGGGTGTGACCGTGGTGATAACCGTGCCGCTGGCGGTTACATCCTGCTTGAGGCTCCAAGCGGTGTAGGCGATGCCTGCCAGCAACAGGCCGAAGAACAGCACCAAGGTGGCACGCCCGGGCTTGTGGGCGAGCTGCGGGCGGGAATCGCGTTGGGCCAGTTGCGGCTGGCTGGCCACTGACGGGGTTGCCATGAGGGCTCCGGTTGGCGTGGGCGAAGTTGCCAAAGGCCTTGAGCATAGAAACAATTGGCGAGTCGGCCGTGACCTCGATCAATGAATTATCTAGGCTCAAGACGGACGGTAATGGCAGGAGCAACCCATGATTCGCTGCAAGCGTGTCTACGATGCGGTCGCGGATGAAGATGGCCAGCGCGTGCTGGTCGACCGCCTGTGGCCGCGCAACAAACGCAAGGAAGACCTGCACGGGGAGTGGTTGCGCGAGGTGGCACCCTCGGCAGAGTTGCGCAAGGCATTTCATCAGGGTGAGATCGATTTTGCCGGTTTTACCCAGCGCTACCAGCAACAGCTGGCGGCCCACCCCGAGCACTGGTATCCGCTACTGGACATGGCTGGCAAGGGTACGCTGACATTGCTTTTTGCCGGCAAGGACACCGAGCACAACAATGCCCGAGTGCTGGCCGAGTGGCTGGAAGACGAACTGGACCGGCGTGGGCCTGGTAGTTCGCCAGTCTGTTATGCCCGATGAGCGATAAGCGATGCCCTTACAGTTAACCCCCGCCGACGACACCCACTGCACCTTCGCCCGTGACCTCACTCGCCGGGCCATGTTGCCGTACTACCGCGAATACGACCTGCTGTGGATCGAAGAGGCCTTCGACGAAGCCTGGGGCTGGCGTGAACAGTGGCTGGTGACCGAAGGTAGCACCCTGCTGGGTTTTTGCAGCCTCAGCCAGGACCGACAGGCGCTGTTCATCCGCGAGTTGCACCTGTTGCCCGAGCACCGTGGGCGTGGGGTCGGTGGCTGGGTGTTGGAACAGCTGGCGCTGTGGGCCAGGCAACGGCGCCTTGCGCTACTGCGGCTGATGGTGTTTCGCAGCAACCCGGCCCGCTTGCTGTACCAGCGCCACGGCTTCGTCGAAATGGGGGCGGACGATTGCTTCGTACGTATGCAGCGGGTAATCGGCTAATAGCTAAGTGATGGCTTGTCGCGACTGCAGAGCAGGGGCATAGTGGATCCACACGTTTACGGCTGCCTGCAGGTGGGTAGGCCGTGCATGACGGCGATCAGGGAAGAGGAGAAGCCCTATGAATGGAATCGGTCCACGGCTGCGGGAAGAGCGTGAACGGCTGGGCATGACCCAGCGCGTATTTGGCGATATCGGCGGGGTCGAGCCCAATGCCCAGGGTAAGTACGAAAGCGGTGAGCGCACGCCGCGGGTCGACTACCTGGCGGCACTGGCGGCCAGGGGTGTGGACGCGCTGTACGTGCTCAGCGGCCTGCGTACCCCGGCACCGCTGCAAGGCTTGAGCACCGACGAGTCGGGTTTGCTGGGGGCTTTTCGACAATTATCGCTGGACGATCAGGCGGCGCTCTGGCATCTGTTGGGGCGGTTGGCCGACAACGCCAAGCCTAGGCAAACAGTGAGGCCGCTTACCGTTGAACGTCAGGCTTTTCTGAAGGAAGTAATGCGCTAGGCCCACCGGGAAAAATTTTGTTAAGGTGGCGGGATCCAATCGCCCTGTTTACGAGGTGTGTGCTTGATTAGGGTCTTAGTGGTCGATGATCACGATCTGGTACGAACCGGTATTACCCGCATGCTGGCCGACATCGATGGCTTGCAGGTGGTGGGTGAGGGGGATTCAGGCGAGTCGGCACTCAAGCTGGCCAGAGAGCTGAAGCCGGACGTGGTGCTGATGGACGTGAAAATGCCAGGCATCGGCGGGCTGGAAGCCACCCGCAAGCTGCTGCGCAGCCACCCGGACATCAAGGTGGTGGCGGTGACGGTGTGCGAGGAAGACCCGTTCCCCACACGTTTGCTGCAGGCCGGCGCTGCTGGCTACCTGACCAAGGGCGCAGGCCTCGATGAAATGGTTCAGGCCATTCGCCTGGCTTTTGCCGGCCAGCGTTACATCAGCCCGCAGATTGCCCAGCAGCTGGCGCTGAAACCGTTCCAGCCACAGGGCTCGCCGTTCGACACATTGTCCGAACGGGAAATCCAGATTGCCCTGATGATCGTCGGCTGCCAAAAGGTGCAGATCATCTCTGACAAGTTGTGCCTCTCGCCCAAGACCGTCAATACTTACCGTTATCGGATCTTTGAAAAACTCTCGGTCACCAGCGACGTCGAACTGACCTTGCTGGCCGTTCGCCACGGTATGGTTGACGCAAGCCTGTAACCCCCCATGTCCCAAGATTTTGATGCCAGCGCATTCCTGGCGACCTGCAGTGGTCGCCCAGGCGTTTACCGGATGTTCGACGGCGAGGCCCGGCTGCTTTACGTGGGCAAGGCCAAGAACCTGAAAAAGCGTCTGGCCAGCTATTTTCGCAAGACCGGCCTGGCGCCCAAGACTGCCGCCTTGGTCGCGCGTATCGCCCAGGTCGAAACCACCATCACCGCCAACGAAACCGAGGCGTTGCTGCTGGAGCAGAACCTGATCAAGGAATGGCGGCCGCCCTACAACATTCTGCTGCGCGACGATAAATCCTACCCCTACGTGTTCCTGTCCGACGGTGAGTTCCCACGATTGGGCATTCACCGTGGGGCGAAAAAAGCCAAGGGCCGCTACTTCGGCCCTTACCCCAGCGCCGGGGCGATCCGCGAAAGCCTCAGCCTGCTGCAAAAGGCCTTTTCCGTGCGCCAGTGCGAAGACAGCTACTACGCCAACCGCACCCGGCCATGCCTGCAGTACCAGATAAAGCGCTGCAAAGGGCCTTGTACCGACCTGGTGAGCGCTGAGGAATACGCCGAGGACGTGCGCCATTCGGTGATGTTCCTGGAGGGCCGTAGCCAGCAACTGGGCAACGAATTGAATGCCGAAATGGAAAAGGCCGCCATGGCCCTCAATTTCGAAAAAGCCGCCGAACTTCGTGACCAGATCGCGCTGCTGCGCCGCGTGCAGGACCAGCAGTACATCGAAGGCGGCAACGGCGATGTCGACGTGATCGCGGCCTTCGTCAACCCAGGTGGTGCCTGTGTGCACTTGATCAGCGTGCGTGGCGGACGAGTGCTGGGTAGCAAGAACTTCTTCCCGCAGGTGGGCATCGAAGAGGAAGTGGCCGAGGTCATGGCCGCCTTCCTTTCCCAGTACTACCTGGGCAACGCAGAGCGCGAATTGCCAGGCGAGTTGATCGTCAACGTTGTTCACGAAGACTTCGACGCCATTACCGAGGCACTGCACACACTGCGTGGCCGCGAGCTGACCATCAGCCACCGGGTGCGTGGCACCCGCGCCCGCTGGCAGCAGCTGGCGGTGACCAATGCCGAGCAGGCGCTGAATGCCCGCCTGGCCAACCGTCAGCACATGGCGGCACGTTTCGAAGCCCTGGCTGAAGTGCTGGGCCTGGACGAAGTGCCACAACGCCTGGAATGCTACGACATCAGCCACTCCAGTGGCGAAGCCACTGTGGCCAGTTGCGTGGTGTTCGGCCCCGAAGGCCCGCTGAAATCCGATTACCGGCGCTTCAATATCGAAGGCGTCACGGCGGGTGACGACTACGCCGCCATGCACCAGGCCCTGACCCGTCGCTACGGGCGTATCAAGGACGGCGAGGGCAAACTGCCAGACGTGCTGCTGGTGGACGGCGGCAAAGGCCAGCTGAACATGGCCCGCGACGTGATGCAGGAGCTGGGCTTTACCGACCTGACCCTGCTCGGTGTGGCCAAGGGCGTAACGCGCAAGGCGGGTTTCGAAACCCTGTACCTGAACGACGTGCACCACGAATTCACCCTCAAAGGCGATTCCTCGGCGTTGCACCTGATCCAGCAGATCCGCGACGAAGCCCACCGTTTTGCCATCACCGGCCACCGCGCCCGCCGTGGCAAGGCCCGTCGGGTGTCCAGCCTTGAAGATGTAGCCGGGGTAGGGCCGAAGCGTCGCCGCGACCTGCTGAAACATTTCGGCGGCCTGCAAGAGCTCAACCGCGCCAGTATCGATGAAATAGCCAAAGCGCCCGGCATCAGTAAAAAGCTTGCCGAATCAATTTATGCCAGCCTGCATAGCGAGTAGAATGCCGGGCTCAACTTGCAGCCAGTCGTACCGATGAATATTCCAAACCTGCTCACCGTTCTACGCGTCCTGCTCATCCCGATCTTCATTCTGCTGTTCTATGTGCCTTATCACTGGAGCTATATGGCCGCCAGCAGTGTGTTCGCCGTCGCCGCCGCCACCGACTGGCTGGACGGCTACCTGGCGCGTCGCCTGCAGCAGAGCACGCCGTTCGGTGCCTTCCTGGACCCTGTGGCCGACAAGCTGATGGTGGCGGTGGCCTTGGTGCTGCTGGTGCAAACCCACGCCAACTTCTGGCTGACCCTGCCTGCGGCAGTGATCATCGGTCGCGAAATCGTGGTGTCGGCACTGCGCGAGTGGATGGCCGAGCTGGGCGCACGGGCACATGTGGCGGTGTCCAACCTTGGCAAGTGGAAGACGGCGGCGCAGATGCTCGCCCTGGTGATTCTGTTGGCCAACCCGCCGGCAGTGACCTTCTGGGTGATCCTGGGCTACGGCCTGCTGCTGGTGGCGGCGGGGCTGACGCTGTGGTCGATGGTGCATTACCTGCTGGCTGCCTGGCCGCACCTGCGCGAAGGCTCGGAACAAAAATAAAACTTTTTTGAATCAAGGGGTTGACGCTGTTTTAGAAATCGCTAGAATGGCTCCCATCACGACGCGGGAATAGCTCAGTTGGTAGAGCACGACCTTGCCAAGGTCGGGGTCGCGAGTTCGAGTCTCGTTTCCCGCTCCAAATTCGATCCTCAGTGCGTCGCTGGGATCAAAAAGAAGAGGCCTTAATGGCCTCTTTTTTTTTGGGGATTTTTTACCTATGGCTGGGTTGGCGGCTGCTTACCCGGCAATTTCAGCACTGGTTAGATCAAGCGCCGCTTCAGAGCCCCAGGCGTGCGCTGGGTTACACCCACAACGCCAGCAGCGCGGCAGCCAGGGCAGGGGGCATTACCAATAGCCCCAGGCGTAAAAAGTGCCAGGCCCCCACGTGCTCTCCTTCACGGCGGATCGCGACCAACCATAGCAGCGTGGCCAGCGATCCGGTAATCGACAGATTCGGGCCCAGGTCCACGCCGATCAGCAAAGCCGCGGTAGTTTGCTGCGGCAACTCGACGACCGACCCCATGGCCCCGGCAATCAGCCCGGTCGGCAGGTTGTTCATCAGGTTGCTGGCAATAGCAACCCCTGTGCCCGCTACCCAACTGGCTGTGTTCGGCGAGCCCTCGGCGAGCGCCGCCAGCGCATGGGCAAGACGCACCACCAGGCCGGTTTGGGCGACCGCTTCGACCAGCACGAACAAGCCTGCTACAAGTGGCAGCACGCCCCACGCGACATGGCGCAACACTGGCGTCGGGCTGCGCCGCTGGCGCAGGTGGATCAGGGCGGTGGTCGCTACCCCCGCGCAGAATGTCGGCAGCCCCAGCGCCTGGTCCAGCGCCGAGGCGCCCAGCAGCAAGACCGCGGTGAAGGCGATACCCACTGCGCACAACCGTGCGCCCGCGCTCAGTGGCAGGGTTTGAACGTTCAAGGCCAGCGGCTGGCGGATCTGTCGGCGCTGGGACAGGCGCAGGGCCACGTAGGTCAGGGCAATTGCCGCCAGTGATGGCAGGCTGAACTGTCTTAACCAGTCCAGTAGCGGCGGCATCTGGCTGCCAAATACCACGAGGTTGGCCGGGTTCGAGATGGGCAGCACGAAGCTGGCGGCGTTGGCGATGAAGGCGCAGATGAACAGGTACGGCAAAGGCTCGGCCTTGGCGGCCTTGCACGCCGCGTAGACTGCCGGGGTCAGCACCACCGCCGTGGCATCGTTGGACAAAAATACAGTGACCAGCGTGCCCACCAGGAACACCAGGTCGAACAGCCGTTGCCCCGAGCCTTGCGCGTGCTGGACGGCATAGTGGGCCAGCCAGTCGAACAGGCCTTCCTGGCGAGCAAGCTCGGCCAGCACCATCATGCCGATCAGGAACAGGTAGACGTCGCTGCCTTCGGCCACCGCAGCCAGCGCGCTGTGCGGCGTGATCAGGCCAAGAGCGGTCAGCAGCAGTGCGCCGCCCATGGCCCAGGCGTACTCCGGAATACGCCAGGGGCGCAGGATGACGCCGCAAGTGGCGAGGGCGGCTACGACCCAGATGATCGATGCGTTTTCGCTGACAGGCATGGAGGGGCGGTTTCCGGGAGGGATCGCGAAACAGGGGCGTGATCGGCAGCTGTCTTACGCGCCGGTTTCAACCCAATTGCAAGCGGTTGCGGCCGCTCCTTGACAATGTACAGTAGCCTGCTGGGCGTATGCGAGCAGTGTTTGGGCGGCTGAAGCGAGGATCAGGCCCAGAAGCCGAACAGTACCAGGGCTGTAACGCCAAGCCCCACCGCAATCGAGCAACCACCCAGCGACAGCGCAGCCCGGCCTTGCCGATACCAGCCGTCGTGGCCCAGTTGTCGTGCCGGTGCCAGCAGGCTGCGCCAGCGTAGCTCTGTCTCATGAAACGCTTGCAAGTTAGCCGGGTCCGCATCCAGCCAGCGGCGGAAGTCGATCCGCTCGCACGCTGTCACTTGTGGGCTCTGCAAGCGTACATACCATTGCCCGGCAACACTCGCCAGTACATCCCGGCGCGAGCGGCCCACCTGCAGCGCTTGGTCCATGTTCCGTTCAATGCTTGCCAGTGGTAGATCAAGGCGGGTAGCGATCGTGGCAAAGTCCAGCTGGTCAAGGCGGTTGAGCAGGAACACTTGCTGCACGCGCCGTGGCAGCCGTTTCAGGGCATGTAGAAGGGCATCGTCGGCATTGTGTTCGGCGGCAGCGGTTGGGTGTTCAAGGGGCAGCAGCAGACGGGTCATGGACAGCTCCTTGCTCTATAAAGGGGAGGGGTGGGGGCATCTTCCCTGATGCGTGATCAGCGTAGGTGAAACGAGATTGATTCTCAAGTGCTGATTCCGCAAAGTTTTGTAATGAGCGTTCACGCCCTGAAACACCTTTGCTATCATGCGCGCCATCACGATCTTCATTAGCCTGAAGAGCCAAAAAAAAGACCCGGCAAAAAGCCGGGTCAAAAACCGTGATTAGCCTGATGAGGAGATAATCTGAGAGCGACCTAAGCTCCAGGTTATCCAGCAGATCTCGCGATCAGCTGAGTGCAATAATAATCGTTATCATTTGCCAGTCAAATGAATTTTCGCTAATTCGGTAAAAAAGTTTTACCGATGCGCTTCCTTGTCCCGGCAATCGGGGCATTTGCCGTTCCAGGCCATCACGTTTTCTCCCTTCTTCATTACTTGAAAACCGGTTCTCCGGCGCCTTTGTGCTCCAGCAGTGCGCGCGCCATGTCCATCATGTGCATCAGGGCGAAGGTCAGCTCGCGCTGGCTACCGTGCTGGTGGCTTGCGGTTTCCTGGGCGGTTGCAGCGGCGCAACGCAGCAGGGCGATGGCATGCTGCTGGGCCTGGTCGTTGGTTACGCCTTCGTGCAGCGTCCAGATCTTGTTGTCCAGGCTGGGCCGTGGCGGGTTCGGGTTGAGGTAGTAATCGAGAGCGCGGCGGGCCGCTTCGCTGTCGAGATCTGTTTCGTCGTTTTTCGGTGGTTTCATCGCGATACCTTCTGATTTCCCTTCAAACACACTGGAAATACAGGATAGGTCAATCTGTACTGTTAGGTACCAGATAAATAATTCAGATTGTGTATTGCTGTGGGTAATACAGTCCGTATTGTTGCCGCTCATGGAAAACTGGAACGCATTTCTCAAGCGCTACAAGCGCGAACATAACCTCAGCCAGCTCAAGCTGGCTGAACGCCTGGGCATGACTCAGGGCGGCGTGGGGCATTGGCTGCGCGGCACGCGGCGGCCGACGGTGGAAACCATCAACGAAAAGCTCGAGAAACTCGGCCTGGTGTTTTTGGAAGCACAAGTCATGGTGGTAGAGCGCAACATCGTGCGCGAAGCCCCTGGGCGTTATGCAGTCGAGCAGCCGGTGTCGGGCGAAGCGCTGCTTTATGCAAGCTTTCGCTTCCCGGTGTTGGCTTGGTCCGACTTGCAGGGGCCTTTGCCTGAAACAGCCAAGTCCAACGAGCAGACCGATTACATGCCAGCAGGTAATGCGTTCTGGCTGTTGGTTGAAAACGACTCGATGAATGCAGCCAGCGGCAAGAGTGTTCCTGAGGGCATGCGCGTATTGGTGGATACTGGCCTGCCGGTAGAGCCCGGCAGGCTGGTGATTGCGCGCCAGCCGGGGCGGCCTGCTGTGTTGCGGCAGTTGGTCGAAGAGGGTGGCGACAAGATGCTCAAGCCGCTGAATACGCGCTATCCGACAATCCTGTGTGAAGAGGGATGCGAGTTTATCGGTGTGGTCGTGCGGGTGCATGGCGCCTTCTAGAATGCCGGGGCCGCAAAGCGGCCCCCGTACCCTTATTCCACCAGTTCGACCAGCACCGTCCCTTCGCTGACCATATCGCCTTCTTGGCAGAACAATGCCTTCACTGTGCCTGAATGCGGCGCACGAATGCTGTGCTCCATTTTCATGGCCTCCAGCACCACCAGCGCGGTGCCTGCTTCCACCACCTGTCCCGGTTCCACCAGCACCCGCACGATGCTGCCGTTCATGGGCGCACCCAGCCCGCCCTGATGACTGTGGCTGGCTTCCGCCTGCGCGATCGGGTCGAAGGCTTCGATGGCATGCATCTCGCCATCCCACTGCAGATACAGCGTGCCACCCCGGCGGATGGCCAGGTGCTGACGACGTACGCCGTCCTGTTCATGCAGCAGTTGTTCGCCCGTTAGCTGCCAGGTAGACGCAGCACTGCGTTCCAAGGCAACCGCCTGATCCTGCCCGCCGCTCACCAGATGCAGGCTGCTACGCGCTGGCAGGCCCAAGCGCAGGCCGTTGCACTCACCCCACGGCGAATGGCAGTCGTCATCGCGGTGATGGCCGGCCTGGCCTTGCAGCCATGCCTCGGCCGCCGCCTCCCAGAAACCTGCTGGCATTGCCTGTGGTGCCGGCAGCAAAACCGCCTGGTGGCGCGGAATGAAGCCGGTATCCAGCTCCGCCGCCGCAAACGCCGGGTGGGCCAGGATGCGGCGCAGGAAGGCGATGTTGGTCTTCAGCCCGCCAATGGCGAACTCGTCGAGCATGGCCAGCAAGCGCAGGCGCGCCTGCTCGCGGTCTTCGCCCCAGGCGATCAGCTTGCCCAGCATCGGGTCGTAGAACGGCGACACCACATCGCCTTCGCTGACCCCGCTGTCCACCCGCCGGCCCTCGCCTGGCGCCGACTCCCGATACAACATCAGCTTGCCGGTTGCGGGCAAGAATTCGTTGGCCGGGTCCTCGGCATACAGGCGCACCTCGATGGCATGGCCGATCAGCGGCACCTGCTCCTGGGTGATCGGCAGGGCTTCGCCGCAGGCCACGCGAATTTGCCAGGCCACCAGGTCCAGGCCGGTAATGGCTTCGGTGACCGGGTGCTCCACCTGCAGGCGCGTGTTCATCTCCATGAAGAAGAACTCGCCACGGGCGTCGAGCAGAAACTCCACGGTGCCGGCGCCCACATAGCCGATGGCTTGTGCCGCGCGCACTGCGGCTTCGCCCATGGCACGGCGCAGTTCTGGCGAGAGGCCGGGGGCGGGAGCTTCTTCGACCACTTTCTGGTGGCGGCGCTGGATCGAGCAGTCACGCTCGTTGAGGTACAGGCAGTTGCCGTGTTGGTCGGCGAATACCTGGATCTCTACGTGGCGCGGTTTGAGCACGTATTTTTCCACCAGCATGCGCGAGTCGCCGAACGACGATTGCGCCTCACGCTGGGCCGAGGCCAGGGCGTCGGCCAGCTGGCTTTCTTCCTCGACCACCTTCATGCCCTTGCCACCGCCACCGGCGCTGGCCTTGAGCAGCACTGGGTAGCCGATGCGTTCGGCGGCGGCGCGGAAGGTGTCCAGGTCCTGGGCTTCACCGTGGTAGCCCGGCACCAGCGGCACGCCGGCAGCCTCCATCAACGCCTTGGCCGCCGATTTGCTGCCCATGGCGTCGATGGCGCTGGCCGGTGGGCCGAGGAAAATCAGCCCGGCTTGTTCGATGGCCCGGGCAAAACCTGCGTTCTCGGACAGGAAGCCATAACCTGGGTGGATGGCCTGGGCTCCGCTGGCCTTGGCCGCGGCCAGCAGTTTGTCGACCTGCAGGTAGCTTTCGGCAGCCTTGGTGCCGCCGAGGTCGACGCGGATGTCGGCTTCGCGGCTGTGCCGGGCGTCACGGTCGGTGGCGCTGTGCACGGCCACGGTGGTCAGGCCCATGGCCTTGGCGGTGCGCATCACCCGGCAGGCGATTTCGCCGCGGTTGGCGACCAGCAGGGTGGTCAAAACGGGGCGGCTCATGGGCGCGGCTCCTTCTTGTCATCGGTTTGCCAGGCGGGGCGGCGTTTTTCCAGGAAGGCGCGCAGGCCCTCCTGGCCTTCGGCGCTGACGCGGATACGGGCGATGGTGTTTTCGCAGTAACGGCGCAGGGCCGGGCTGAGTTCGCCATCGTCCACTTCGCGCAGCAGGTCCTTGGTGGCGCGCAACGCTTGTGGGCTGTTCTGCAGCAGGTTGTTCACCCAGGCTTCGACGTGGGCGTCCAGCTCGCTGGCTGGATACACCTCGGCCAGCAGGCCCAGCTCGCGGGCGCGCACGCCGCTGAAGCGCTCTGCGGTGAGCGCATAGCGGCGCGCGGCACGCTCGCCAATGGCCTTGACCACGAACGGGCTGATCACTGCCGGGGCCAGGCCGATGCGTACTTCCGACAGGCACAGCTGGGCGTCTTCGGCGCCGATGGCCATGTCACAGCAACTGATCAAACCCAGCGCGCCGCCAAAGGCTGCACCTTGCACCACCGCCAGGGTAGGGGCCTTGAGGCGGTGCAGGGCGTACATCAGCTCGCCCAGTTCGTGGGCATCATCCAGGTTGGTATTGAAGTCCAGCTGCGCCGATTGCTGCATCCAGGCCAGGTCGGCGCCGGCGCTGAAGTGCCGGCCGCGGCCGCGCAGCAGCACGAAGCGCAGGCTGGCGTCTTCGGCCAACTGGTCGATGGCCACGATCAGCTCGCGGATCATCTGCGCGTTGAAGGCGTTGTTCTTGTCCTCGCGGCTCAGCCACAGGGTGGCGAAACCGCGCGGGTCGCGGGTCACTTCGAGGGTGCTGAAGTCGCTCATGGGTCACATCCGGAAAATGCCGAAGCGGCTCTGTTCGATCGGCGCGTTCAGCGCGGCAGACAACGCCAGGCCGAGCACGTCGCGGGTCTGTGCCGGGTCGATGACACCGTCGTCCCACAGGCGGGCGCTGGAGTAGTAGGGGTGGCCTTGATGCTCGTACTGGTCGAGGATCGGCTGCTTGAGCCTGGCTTCATCCTCGGCGCTGAACGGCTGGCCGCTGCGTTCGCTTTGCTCGCGCTTGACCTGGGCCAGAACCCCGGCGGCTTGTTCGGCGCCCATCACGCCGATCCGTGCGTTGGGCCACATCCACAGGAAGCGCGGGTCGTAGGCGCGGCCGCACATGCCGTAGTTGCCGGCGCCGAAGCTGCCACCGATGATTACCGTGAATTTCGGCACCTGGGCACACGCCACGGCGGTAACCAGCTTGGCGCCGTGCTTGGCGATGCCGCCTTCTTCGTACTTTTTGCCGACCATGAAGCCGGTGATGTTCTGCAGGAACAGCAGTGGGATACCGCGCTGGCAGGCCAGCTCGATGAAGTGCGCACCCTTTTGCGCCGCTTCGGCGAACAGAATGCCGTTGTTGGCCAGGATCGCTACCGGGTAACCGTGCAGGTGGGCGAAGCCGCACACCAGCGTAGTGCCGAACAGGGCCTTGAACTCATCGAAAACCGAGCCATCGACCAGCCGCGCAATCACTTCGCGCACGTCGAACGGTTGCTTGGCATCCGCTGGCACCACGCCATACAGTTCATCGGCGGCGTACAGCGGCGCCACCGGTGCCAGGCGTTGCAGCTTGCCCAGCTTGTGCCAGTTGAGGTTGGCCACGCTGCGCCGGGCAATGGCCAGGGCGTGCTCGTCATTGTCGGCATAATGGTCGGCCACGCCGCTGGTACGGCAATGCACATCGGCGCCACCCAGGTCTTCGGCGCTGACCACTTCACCGGTTGCGGCTTTCACCAAGGGCGGGCCAGCCAGGAAGATGGTTGCCTGCTGGCGCACCATGATCGCTTCGTCGGCCATGGCCGGTACGTAGGCGCCGCCAGCGGTGCACGACCCCATCACCACGGCAATCTGTGGAATACCTTGCGCGCTCATGTTGGCCTGGTTGAAGAAAATCCGCCCGAAATGCTCGCGGTCGGGGAACACTTCGTCCTGGCGTGGCAGGTTGGCGCCGCCCGAGTCCACCAGGTAGATGCACGGCAGGCGGTTTTGCAGCGCGATGGTTTGCGCGCGCAGGTGCTTCTTCACCGTCAGTGGGTAGTAGGAACCGCCCTTTACCGTGGCGTCATTGGCCACGATCATGCATTCCACGCCTTCGACGCGGCCGATGCCGGCAATCACGCCCGCAGCCGGCACGTCTTCGCCGTACACCTCATGGGCGGCCAGCTGGCCGATCTCGAGGAATGGCGAGCCAGGGTCCAGCAGGCGGTCGATACGCTCGCGCGGCAGCAGTTTACCGCGCGAGGTATGCCGTTCCTGGGCCTTGGGGCCGCCGCCCTGGGCGACCTGGGCGAGCAGGCCGCGCAGGGCCTGGACCTGTTCGAGCATCGCCGCACTGTTGCCGGCGAATTCCGCCGAACGTGGGTTGATCTGGGTGTGCAAGGTAGCCATGTGCGCCCGTCCCTTTATGCTCAGCGGGTTTCGTTGAACAGTTCGCGGCCGATCAGCATCCGGCGAATTTCGCTGGTGCCAGCGCCGATTTCGTACAGCTTGGCGTCGCGCAGCAGGCGGCCAGCCGGGAATTCGTTGATATAGCCGTTGCCACCGAGAATCTGGATCGCCTCCAGGGCCATTTGCGTGGCGCGTTCGGCGGTGTACAGGATGACGCCGGCAGCGTCCTTGCGGGTGGTCTCGCCACGGTCGCAAGCCTGGGCCACGGCATACAGGTAGGCGCGGCTGGCATTGAGCTGGGTGTACATGTCGGCGATCTTGCCCTGGATCAGCTGGAACTCGCCGATGCTCTGGCCGAACTGCTTGCGGTCATGAATGTAGGGCACCACCAGGTCCATGCAGCTTTGCATGATGCCGGTCGGGCCGCCGGACAGCACCACACGCTCGTAGTCCAGGCCACTCATCAGCACGCGCACGCCGCCATTGAGTTGGCCCAGGATGTTTTCTGCCGGCACTTGCACGTCGTCGAAGAACAGCTCGCAGGTGTTGGAGCCACGCATGCCAAGCTTGTCGAACTTGTTGCTGCGGCTGAAGCCTTTCCAGTCACGCTCGACGATGAAGGCGGTGATGCCGTGCGCGCCCTTGTCCAGGTCGGTCTTGGCGTAGATCACGTAGGTGTTGGCGTCGGGGCCGTTGGTGATCCAGGTCTTGCTGCCGTTGAGCACGTAGTGGTCGCCGCGCTTTTCCGCACGCAGTTTCATCGACACCACATCGGAGCCGGCATTGGGCTCGCTCATGGCCAAGGCGCCGATGTGCTCGCCGCTGATCAGCTTGGGCAAGTACTTGAGCTTCTGCTCGTGGGTACCGTTGCGGTTGATCTGGTTGACGCACAGGTTGGAGTGGGCGCCATAGGACAGTGCCACCGAGGCCGAGCCACGGCTGATTTCTTCCATCGAGACCACATGGGCCAGGTAGCCCAGGCCAGCGCCACCGTATTCTTCCGGGACGGTGATCCCCAGCAGGCCCATGTCACCGAACTTGCGCCACATGTCGGCGGGGAACAGGTTGTCGTGGTCGATTTGAGCGGCGCGCGGGGCCAGTTCGGCGGCGACGAAGGTACGCACCTGGTCGCGGAGCATGTCGATGGTCTCGCCCAGGGCGAAGTTCAGGGAGGGGTAATGCATGCTGGGGCACCTTCTTGTTCTTGAAATGGGGTTACACCGTAGCGTCAGGGCAATCCGCCGGCCCTGCGAAACCCGGTGTCGTTCATCACCTTTACGTTAACGTAAACCTGCGTGCGATCACTGTCAATCCACTCATCACCTTTACGTAAACGTAAATCTGCGCCAGAGTATTCCCGCTTGCTTCAGCCGTGCCCAGAACAACCACAAGAAGGGACACCCATGAGTCAACCGAGTTATACCCGCGGTCGCCAGGACCAAGCCTTGCTGACCCAGACCATCGGCCAGGCCTTCGATGCCACCGTGGCCCGCTGTGCCGACAGCGAGGCGCTGGTTTCGCGCCATCAAGGCCTGCGCTACAGCTGGCGGCAGTTGGCCGCACAGGTCGAAAACCATGCACGCGCGCTCATGGCCCTGGGCGTGAACACCGGCGAGCGTGTCGGTATCTGGTCGCCCAACTGCGCGCAATGGTGCATTTTGCAACTGGCCAGCGCCAAGGTCGGGGCCATCCTGGTCAACATCAACCCTGCCTATCGCGTGGGCGAGTTGGAATACGTGTTGCGCCAGTCCAGCTGTCGCTGGCTGGTGTGTGCCGATGCCTTCAAGACGTCTGATTACCATGCCATGGTTCAGGAACTGGTGCCTGAATTGGCCAGCGCCAAGCCAGGTGAACTGGCCAGTGAGCGCCTGCCAGCGTTGCGCGGTGTGATCAGCCTGGCCGCCAACCCGCCTGCCGGCTTCCTGCCCTGGCACGCATTGCCCGAGTGGGCAGGGCAGACCTCGCCAGAGGCCTGCAGCGCTCGCCAGCAAAGCCTGCAGTTCGACCAGCCGGTGAACATCCAGTACACCTCCGGCACCACCGGCGCGCCCAAGGGTGCCACCCTCAGTCACTACAACATCCTCAACAACGGTTTCATGGTCGGCGAAAGCCTGGGGCTGACCGAGCGCGACCGTATGGTGATCCCGGTGCCGCTGTACCACTGCTTCGGCATGGTCATGGCCAACCTCGGTTGCATCACACACGGCAGCACCATGATCTACCCCAACGACGCCTTCGACGCCGAGCTTACCCTGCGCGCCGTGGCCGAGGAGCGCGCCAGCATCCTCTATGGCGTGCCGACCATGTTCATCGCCATGCTCGACCACCCGTCGCGTGCGCAGATGGACCTGTCGACCCTGCGCAGTGGCATCATGGCCGGTGCCACCTGCCCGATCGAGGTGATGCGCCGGGTCATCGACCAGATGCACATGGCCGAAGTGCAGATTGCCTACGGCATGACCGAAACCAGCCCGGTGTCGCTGCAGACCGGCCCGGACGACGACCTGGAACTGCGCGTGACCACCGTCGGCCGCACCCAGCCGCAGCTGGAAAACAAGCTGGTGGACGCCGACGGCTGCATCGTCCCGCGCGGTGAGATCGGTGAACTGTGCACCCGTGGCTACAGCGTGATGCTCGGCTACTGGGACAACCCCCAGGCCACGGCGGACGCCATCGACCCGGCGGGCTGGATGCATTCGGGCGACCTGGCGGTGATGGATGAACATGGGCACGTGCGCATCGTCGGGCGCAACAAGGACATGATCATTCGTGGCGGTGAGAACATTTACCCGCGTGAGCTGGAAGAGTTCTTCTATACCCACCCGGCGGTGGCCGATGCGCAGGTGATCGGCATTCCGTGCAGCCGCTATGGTGAAGAAATCGTGGCCTGGATCAAGCTGCACCCAGGACACAGCGCCACGGTCGAGGAACTGCAGGGTTGGTGCAAGGCACGCATCGCCCACTTCAAGGTGCCTCGGCATATTCGTTTTGTTGAGGAATACCCGATGACGGTGACCGGCAAGGTGCAGAAGTTCCGCATGCGGGAGATTAGTGTGGCGGAAATCTCGGCGGTATCTGCGGGTTGATGGGTTGGGTCAACCGGCCCTTTCGCGGGTAAACCCGCTCTCACAGTACGGCGCCACTTGCAAGGTTGGCGCAATCCCTGTGGAAGCGGGTTTACCCGCGAAGAGGCCGGTCCTGCCAGTACACAATCCTGGTCTACCCTTAAGCCTTCACCGGTGGCTCCTGGCTCGGCGGGTCGCCCACCGTCGGTGGCATGGTCGGCTTGATCGGCAGCTCGTCCGGTTCTTCTTCTGGCACGGGCGGCGGCAAGCTCGGGTCGTCGATGTTGGGATCGGGGGTTTCCGGTGGAATGGGAATGTTCATGGCCTGACCTCGCGTGGGTGAATGAAGAGGTGCTGCAGGCTCTGACCGCTGGCAGCTGCCGTTCGCTCAATTTTTTTGAACCCCGCGCTTGTGCCTGGCTCTGAACCCTTACCGCCACCAGCCTGAGGGAGCAAGGTCGATGTCACGTAACGAGCCCTTTGAAAACGTGCCCACGGCGAACGATCACCCGGACCAGGCCATCAGCCTATCCCAGGCGTTGCTGGCGCCACGCATCGTGATCGAAGACACCCAACCGGTGCTCGAAGCCGGCACCTTCGCCGCCAAGGCCATCAGTGGCCAGCCGGTGGTCGTCGGCAGCAAGGTCTATTGCGATGGCCACGACCGCCTGGCGGTGATGCTCAACTGGCGCCAGGCCAACAGCCGCCGCTGGCATTGCGTGCCCATGCACTCGCCGGGCAACGACCTGTGGCTGGCCGAGTTCACCCCCACCGAACTTGGCCCGCACCTGTTCAGTATCGAGGCCTGGATCGACCCGTTTGCCACTTATTGCCACGACCTGGAGAAAAAATACCACGCCGGCGTCGAGGTGAAACTGGAGCTGGAAGAGGGCCGTTTGCTGCTGAGCAAAGGCCTCGAACTGTGCAGCGGCGCCCTGCACGAGGAACTTGAGGCCGTGCAGCAGCGCCTGGCTACACTCGGTCCCGACGACCAGGTGGCGTTGTTTCTCGACCCAACCACCGCCCGCCTGATGAGCGAAGCTGAACACCGCAGTTACCTGGCCCGCAGCCGTGAATTTCCGGTCGATGTCGACCGCCCGGCGGCGCAATTTGCCAGCTGGTACGAACTGTTCCCGCGTTCGATCACCGACGACCCGCAGCGCCACGGCACCTTCAACGACGTGCACGAACGCCTGCCGATGATTCGCGACATGGGCTTCGACGTGTTGTACTTCCCGCCCATCCACCCCATCGGCATGCAGCACCGCAAGGGCCGCAACAATGCCCTGCATGCCGAACCTGGCGACCCCGGCAGCCCTTACGCGATCGGCAGCGCCGAAGGCGGCCACGATGCGATCCACCCGCAACTGGGCAGTCGCGAAGATTTTCGCCGGCTGGTCGCCGCTGCGGCGGAGCACGGCCTGGAAATCGCCCTCGACTTCGCCATCCAGTGTTCGCAGGACCACCCCTGGCTCAAGGAGCATCCGGGCTGGTTCAGCTGGCGCCCCGACGGCACCATCCGCTATGCCGAAAACCCACCGAAGAAGTACCAGGACATCGTCAACGTCGACTTCTATGCCCCCGACGCGGTGCCGAGTTTGTGGCTGGCCCTGCGCGATGTGATCATCGGCTGGGTCGAGGAGGGGGTCAAAACCTTTCGCGTCGACAACCCGCACACCAAGCCACTGCCGTTCTGGCAATGGCTGATCGCCGATGTGCGTAGCCAGCACCCCGACGTCATCTTCCTCGCCGAAGCGTTTACCCGGCCGGCGATGATGGCGCGCCTGGGCAAGGTCGGCTACGCGCAAAGCTATACCTACTTCACCTGGCGCAACACCAAGCAGGAGCTGCGTGAATTCTACGAGCAGCTCAACCAGCCGCCGTGGAGCCAGTGCTATCGCCCCAACTTCTTCGTCAACACACCGGACATCAACCCGTACTTCCTGCACACCTCTGGACGCGCCGGCTTCCTCATTCGCGCGGCGCTGGCGACCATGGGCTCGGGCCTATGGGGTATGTACTCGGGTTTCGAGCTGTGCGAAGGCACGCCGCTGCCTGGCAAGGAGGAGTACCTGGATTCGGAGAAGTACGAAATTCGCCCGCGTGATTTCACCCAGCCCGGCAACATCATTGCCGAGATCGCCCAGCTCAACCGCATCCGCCGGCAGAACCGTGCTTTGCAAACGCATCTGGGCGTGGCGTTTTTCAACTGCTGGAACGACAACATCCTGTACTTCGCCAAGCGCACGGCCGAGCGCGACAACTACATCCTGGTGGCGATCAGCCTCGACCCGCACAACGCCCAGGAAGCGCACTTCGAGCTGCCGCTGTGGGAGCTTGGTTTGGATGACAACGCCGAAACCCATGGCGAAGACCTGATGAACGGCCATCGGTGGTCGTGGTACGGCAAGACCCAGTTCATGCGCATCGAGCCTTGGCACCAGCCATTCGGAATCTGGCGTATCGAAAAGGCTAGGTGAAAGTGGGAGCGGGCGTGCCCGCTCAACCTGGAAAATGCAAGGAGTCGCACATGGCCAAGCGTGCCCGCACGGCAGCCTTCATCGACGACCCGCTGTGGTACAAGGACGCCGTCATCTACCAGTTGCATATCAAGTCGTTCTTCGATTCGAACAATGATGGTATCGGCGACTTCGCCGGCCTGATCAGCAAACTCGACTACATCGCCGAGCTGGGCGTCAACACCCTGTGGCTGCTGCCGTTCTACCCCTCGCCTCGGCGCGATGACGGCTACGACATCGCCGATTACAAAGCCGTGCACCCCGACTACGGCAGCCTGGGCGATGCCCGGCGTTTCATCGCCGAGGCACATAAGCGCGGCTTGCGGGTGATCACCGAGCTGGTCATCAACCACACCAGCGACCAGCACCCGTGGTTTCAGCGTGCCCGCCATGCCAAACGCGGCAGCAAGGCGCGCGATTTCTACGTGTGGTCGGACGACGACCAGAAATACGACGGCACGCGCATCATCTTCCTCGACACCGAAAAGTCCAACTGGACATGGGACCCGGTCACCGGCCAGTACTTCTGGCACCGCTTCTACGCGCATCAGCCAGACCTCAACTTCGACAACCCGCAAGTACTCAAGGCGGTGATCGGCGTGATGCGCTTCTGGCTCGACCTGGGTGTCGACGGCCTGCGCCTGGACGCCATCCCGTACCTGATCGAACGCGACGGCACCAACAACGAGAACCTCGCCGAAACCCACGACGTGCTCAAGGCGATCCGCGCCGAAATCGACGCCAACTACCCCGACCGCATGCTGCTGGCCGAAGCCAACCAGTGGCCGGAAGACACGCGTCCATACTTCGGCGAAGGCGAGGGCGACGAATGTCACATGGCCTTCCACTTTCCGTTGATGCCACGCATGTACATGGCCCTGGCCATGGAAGACCGCTTCCCGATCACCGACATCCTGCGCCAGACCCCGGAAATTCCCGCCAACTGCCAATGGGCGATTTTCCTGCGCAACCACGATGAGCTGACCCTGGAAATGGTCACCGACCGCGAGCGCGACTACCTGTGGAACTACTACGCCGAAGATCGCCGCGCGCGCATCAACCTGGGTATCCGCCGGCGCCTGGCGCCGCTGCTGCAGCGTGACCGTCGACGCATCGAGCTGCTCACCAGCCTGCTGCTGTCGATGCCCGGCACGCCAACCCTGTATTACGGCGACGAACTGGGCATGGGCGACAACATCTACCTGGGTGATCGCGATGGCGTGCGTACGCCCATGCAGTGGTCGCCGGACCGCAACGGCGGGTTCTCCCGCGCCGACCCGCAGCGCCTGGTGCTGCCGCCGATCATGGACCCGCTGTACGGCTACCAGACCGTCAATGTCGAAGCGCAAAGCCACGACCCGCATTCACTGCTGAACTGGACCCGGCGCATGCTGGCGGTGCGCAAGCAGCAGAAGGCCTTTGGCCGCGGCAGCCTGCGCACCCTCACGCCCAGCAACCGGCGCATTCTCGCCTACGTCCGCGAGTACACCGATGACGACGGCAACACCGAGGTCATTCTGTGCGTGGCCAACGTGTCGCGCGCTGCCCAGGCCGCAGAACTGGAATTGTCACACTTCGCCGACAAAGTACCGGTGGAGATGCTCGGCGGCAGCGCCTTCCCGCCCATTGGCCAGTTGCCGTTCCTGCTGACCTTGCCACCCTATGCCTTCTACTGGTTCCTGCTGGCCAGCCGTGACCGCATGCCCAGCTGGCATATCCAGCCCACCGAGGGGTTACCTGAATTGACCACGCTGGTACTGCGCAAGCGCATGGAAGAACTACTGGAAGCACCTTCAAGCGATACCCTGCAAGCCACCATCCTGCCGCAATACCTGCCCAAGCGGCGTTGGTTCGCCGGCAAGGAAGGGCCGATCGACGCCGTGCGCCTGTGTTACGGCGTGCGTTTTGGCACTGCCACCACACCGGTGCTGCTCAGTGAAATCGAAGTGCGCAGCGACGGCACGGCCACCCGCTACCAACTGCCGTTCGGCCTGCTGCGCGAGGAGCAGATCACTACCGCGCTGCCGCAGCAGTTGGCCTTGTCGCGGGTGCGCCGCGCCCACCAGGTTGGCTTGATCACAGATGCCTTCGTGCTGGAGCCGTTTATCCGCGCCGTGATGCTTGCCTGCCAAGATGGCCTGCGCCTGCCATGCGGCAACGCTGAGGGTGAACTGCGCTTCGAATGCACGGCGCAATTGGCCGGCCTGGCGCTCGACGAGGAAAGTGAAGTGCGCTACCTCAGCGCCGAACAGTCCAACAGTTCGGTAGTGATCGGCGACCGGGTGGTGCTCAAGCTGATCCGCCGGGTCAACCCAGGTGTTCATCCAGAGCTGGAAATGAGTGCCTACCTGACCGCCGCCGGCTTTGCCAACATTTCGCCGCTGCTGGCCTGGGTCAGCCGAGTGGATGAGCAGCAGGCACCGCACCTGCTGATGATTGCCCAGGGTTACCTGAACAACCAGGGCGATGCCTGGGGCTGGACCCAGAACACCCTTGAACGGGCCATTCGCGACCAGATGGAGCCCACCACCAGCGACCCCGAGGCGCACACCGACGCAGTGGCCGAGCTCAGTGGCTTCGCTGCCTTGCTTGGCCAGCGCCTGGGCGAGATGCACCTGTTGCTGGCCGCGCCAACCGAAGACCCGGCCTTCCAGCCACGTCCCAGCAATGCGCAGGACAGCCAGCGTTGGAGTACGCAGATCAGCGCCGAGCTGACCCACGCTCTCGACCTGCTGGCCCAACACCGCGACACGCTCGACCGCGATAGCCAGGCCCTGGTCGATGACCTGCAGCAGCAGCGCGACGGCCTGGCCCAGCACATCGACAATCTGACCGACCAGGCCCAGGGCGGCCTGTTGATGCGGGTGCATGGCGACCTGCACCTGGGCCAGGTGCTGGTGGTGCAAGGTGATGCCTACCTGATCGATTTCGAAGGCGAGCCGGCCCGGCCGCTGGAGGAGCGTCGGGCAAAACACAGCCCGTACAAGGATGTCAGCGGCGTGCTGCGATCCTTCGACTATGCTGCTGCGATGATCTTGCGCAGCGCGTCTGCGGTGGACCTTTCAGACCCGGCGCGGCAGGCCCGGCAACGGGTTGCCCGGCAGTACCTGCACCAGTCGCGGCATGCCTTTGTCGAAGCCTATGGCCTGGCCACCGCCGCCATGCCCCACGCCTGGCAGCGGGCCGAGGGCGAGCGCGCGGCTCTGGAGCTGTTCTGCCTGGAAAAAGCCGCCTACGAGATTACCTACGAAGCCGAGAACCGTCCGAGTTGGCTGGCCGTGCCTTTGCATGGCCTGCATGGATTGATCAGTACCTGGGGAGAGTCAGAATGAACGTTACATTGCGTGAAAACGGTGGCCTTCGGCAACGGGACCTCGATGCCCTGGCCCGCGCCGAACACGCCGATCCATTTGCGGTACTCGGCCCCCATGGCGACGGCGCAGGCGGCCAGGTGGTCCGCGCCTTCCTGCCCAGTGCCCTGAATGTGCGCATCCTGGCTCGCCACGATGGGCGCGTGCTTGCCGAAATGGTGCAGGGCAGCTTGCCCGGGTTGTTCAGCGCGCACCTTGATGAGGCACAACCCTACCAGTTGCAGATCGGTTGGGCCGGTGGCGATCAGATTACCGAAGACCCCTACAGCTTTGGCCCACAATTGGGTGACATGGACCTTCACCTGTTCGCCGAAGGCAATCATCGAGACTTGTCCGGGCGCTTTGGCGCCCAGCCTACCCAGGTCGATGGTATCGACGGCGTGTGCTTCTCGGTGTGGGCGCCGAACGCTCGGCGGGTGTCGGTGGTGGGTGACTTCAACAACTGGGATGGGCGTCGCCACCCCATGCGCCTGCGCCACAGCGCCGGGGTGTGGGAGCTGTTCATTCCGCGCTTGGGTGTGGGTGAAACCTACAAGTTCGAAGTGCTCGGCAAGGACGGCATACTGCCGCTGAAAGCCGACCCGCTGGCCCGTGCCACGGAACTGCCGCCGAGCACCGCGTCCAAGGTGGCCGGTGAGCTTGGCCACGCTTGGCAAGACCACGACTGGATGGCGCAACGCGCGCAGCGCCATGCCTACAACGCGCCACTGTCAATCTACGAACTGCACCCAGGGTCATGGCGCTGCGAGCTGGACGAGGCGGGTGAAGTCGGGCGCTATTACAACTGGCGCGAACTGGCCGAGCGGCTGGTGCCCTATGTGCAGGAACTGGGCTTTACCCACATCGAGCTGTTGCCGATCATGGAGCACCCCTTCGGCGGTTCCTGGGGTTATCAGCCACTGTCGATGTTCGCGCCCACCTCGCGCTACGGCAGCCCGGAGGACTTCGCAGCCTTCATCGATGCCTGCCACCAGGGTGGCATTGGTGTGCTGCTGGACTGGGTGCCGGCGCATTTCCCCACCGACGAACACGGCCTGGCGCGGTTCGATGGCACTGCGCTGTACGAATACGATAACCCCCTGGAGGGCTACCACCAGGACTGGAACACGCTCATCTACAACCTCGGCCGTAACGAGGTGCGTGGTTTCATGATGGCTTCTGCGTTGCACTGGCTGAAGCACTTTCACATCGACGGCCTGCGCGTCGATGCAGTGGCTTCGATGTTGTACCGCGACTATTCGCGCAAGGCCGGTGAATGGGTGCCCAACCGCCATGGCGGGCGCGAGAACCTGGAAGCCATCGACTTCATCCGCCACCTCAACGGCGTGGCTGCCCACGAGGCCCCTGGGGCACTGATCATCGCCGAGGAGTCCACCGCCTGGCCCGGCGTCAGCCAGCCGACCCAGCAGGGCGGCCTGGGCTTTGCCTACAAGTGGAACATGGGTTGGATGCACGACACCCTGCATTACATCCAGAACGACCCGGTGCACCGCACTTTCCACCACAACGAGATGAGCTTCGGGCTGATCTATGCCTATTCCGAGCATTTCATCCTGCCCATCTCCCATGACGAAGTGGTGCACGGCAAGCACTCGCTGATCGACAAGATGCCCGGCGACCGCTGGCAGAAGTTCGCCAACTTGCGCGCCTACCTCACCTTCATGTGGGCGCACCCGGGCAAGAAGCTGCTGTTCATGGGGTGCGAGTTCGGCCAGTGGCGTGAGTGGAACCACGACAGCGAACTGGACTGGTACCTGCTGCAGTACCCCGAGCACCAGGGCGTGCAGCGCTTGGTGGGTGACCTCAATCGCCTGTACCGCGACGTGCCGGCGCTGCACGAGCAGGACTGCCAGCCGCAGGGCTTCCAGTGGCTGATCGGTGATGATGCGCAGAACAGCGTGTATGCCTGGCTGCGCTGGAGCAGCAATGGCGAGCCGGTGCTGGTGGTGGCCAATTTCACCCCCGTGCCGCGTGAGGGTTACCGCATTGGCGTGCCGTTTGGCGAGCGTTGGCAAGAGCTGCTGAACAGCGATGCCGAGTTGTATGCCGGGTCCAACGTGGGCAACCTGGGGGCAGTGGCCAGTGAGGCATTGCCCAGCCATGGGCAGCCATTGTCGCTGGCGCTGAACCTGCCGCCGCTTGGGGTTCTGATACTGAAACCGGCCTGAGATTGTTGGGGCTGCTGCGCAGCCCATCGCGACACAAGGCCGCTCCTACAGGCTGACGCGATCCCTGTAGGAGCGGCCTTGTGTCGCGATGGGCCGCGCAGCGGCCCCAGCAATGGCACAGGCCTACCACCGCATCCGCACCCCAAGGCTGCCAATCAACCCGTTCAGGTCATTGTCATCCACATCGCTGCTGTAGTCGGCACTCACGAACAAGGCCACTGAAGGTGTTACCCGTGCCACCAGCCCCAAGCCCAGTTCCACCGTGGTCGAATAGCGCGAGCTGGAGATTTTGTCGACCTGGTCCAGCTTCACTTCATCGGCATTGCTGAAGTCATACCACACGTTGGTCCGTACATAGGGCTCGATGGGCATGCCACGCACTTCGTAGCGCCCGGACAATTTGGCACCCACACGGCCGCTCCAGGTTGGCTGGCTGTCAAATGCCTGCAAGGTCTCTTCCTGCACCTGGTTGCCAGGGAAGAACTGTTGATTTATCAACTGTGCCTGAGGTTCGATCACCCAGTTGCCGCCCAGGCGGATCGGGTAACCGCCCTCCACCGAGAAGGTCATCGCGTGGCCGCTGTCGTCCAGTCGTTGGCCGCTTTCGCCACGGCCCAGCACATCGATGCGCGAGCCCATGGCCACGGCGTCCAGGTGCCAACCCTGTTCATGGGTCATGCTCCAGTAAACGCCCAGGCTTTCCCCACTCAGGTTCACGGCATTGCGCTGCTTGTCGCCCAACAGCGGGCGCATGCCGTTGAAGCTGCTTTGCAGGTTGTTGTGCCCCACGAAAATCCCTGCGCGGTGCACATTGCCCGCTGCAGTTTCACGCACGAACAGGTCCGGGCCGATTGTCAGTTGCTGGCTGGGTGCCTCCAGTTGGTCTGGGGGCTGTGAAACACTGCGCGAGGTGGTTGGGAAGAACTGCGCCCACTGGCTGGCGACCAGGTCCGGTGCCGCCTGCCCGTGACGTGCAGTCATGGCTTGGGAGAACGCGTTCAGGGTGCCGATGCTCAAGCCACTGGCGCTGATCGGGTCGAGCGACAGCTGAGGCACTGCTGTCTGCTGCAGAAAGCCGGGCGAAATAGGGTCATCCTGCAGTTCGTACGCGAAAGTTTCCACCGGGGTTGCCAGAAGCAGCGACGTGGAAACCGCGTAGAAAATGCTGTCGAAGCGCAAGGGGTTCGAGGTGCTTTTCATGGCGGATCTCCTTTGTTTTTGTGGGGTACAGGCCGAGGACCTGGCCTGTTGTCACGAGCTGTACGGCAAAAACAGTGGGCGACCCAAACCAGCACGCCGGCTTTCGCAAACGCGCACGAAGGCGCGAGCTAGAGGCCCGGCGCGAGATCTTTACTACTTGGTAATGTTCAGCTAAGGAGAGGTGGCCGCTTGCGTCAAGAAAGCGTGAAGGAAGTGTTGATGTTGTGTGGTAATGCTCAACCCCTTGTTTTGTTGAGCAAAACAGTAGGGTATAGCGGGGTTCGCTATTTGCCGTGCCCTGGCTATGAAGAATGATTGCTAGAGGCGCACTTCAACCGCCAACGGCAGGTGATCTGACAGGTGCGACCAAGGTTTGTGCCCCAAAATCCGCGGCCCATGGCTTTCGGCGTTACGCAGGTAGATGCGGTCCAGGCGCAGCAGCGGCAGGCGGGCAGGGTAGGTGCGGGCGAGGTGCCCATGGTGGCGCTCGAATGCCTCGTGCAAGTCGCGTTGCAGGCCGAGCGTGCGGTTGCCGTGGGTTTTCCAGTCGTTGAAGTCGCCGGCGATGATCACCGGGGCATCGGCGGGTAAGGCGTCCAGCAATTTGCGCAGCAGTTGCAGCTGTTTTTGCCGGTGGCTTTCCAGCAACGACAGGTGCACGCAGATCGCGTGTACCTGGCCTTGCCCCGGTACATCCAGCACGCAGTGCAACAGGCCACGGCGCTCTGGCCCGGTGATTGACACATCAAGGTTGCGGTGCTCGATGATCGGGTATTTGGACAGCAGTGCATTGCCGTGATGGCCGTCGGGGTAAACCGCGTTGCGGCCATAGGCGAAGTCGCTCCACATGCTGTCCGCCAGGAATTCGTACTGCGAAGTCTGTGGCCAGCCGGGGTAACGGGCGGCGTGGCGGTCGTGGCTACCGAGCACTTCCTGGAGGAAGACGATATCGGCCTGGGTGCTGCGCACCGCCTCGCGCAGTTCCGGCAGGATGAAGCGCCGGTTGAAGGCGGTGAAGCCCTTGTGGGTATTCACCGTCAGCACCCGCAGGCGTTTTACGGCCGGGGCCTGGTTGATGCTGGCGAAACCTTCACTGCCGGCTTCGGGGTCCACGGTAACTCCTCGAACAATGGGTTTACACAAGGCCGCTTCTACAGATAACGGACATGCGCCAGTTACTCAGGTTCACTCCTCGTCGCGCTGCAGCACCATCAGCAGCATCGACCGCCCCTTGACCTCGAACGTGCTGTCGAACTGCAAATGCTGCCCTTTGCGTAACTCTGGCCGGTCGGTATCCACCAGGCAGCTCCAGTACTCGCCTTCAGGCACGGACGGCAAATTGAAAGGCACGATGTCATGGTGGGCATTGACGATCAGCAGCACCGTGGCCTCGGCGCCCGGCCGGGCGATGCCGCTGACCTGTGCGCGGCCATCGATCAGCATGCCCAGGCAGCGCCCGTGCGGGTCTTCCCACTGCTCCACAGTCATCTCGCTACCATCCGGCGCCAGCCAAGTCACATCCTTGACCCCGATCGCCTCATTGTAATCGCCCACCAGGAAACGTGAGCGGCGCAGCACCGGGTAGGCCAGGCGCAGACGGGTCAGGCGCTTGACGAAGGCCAGCAGCTCTTCGCCTTGCTGATCCAGGTCCCAGTTCACCCAACCGATCTCGCTGTCCTGGCAGTAGGCGTTGTTGTTGCCGTGCTGGGTGCGGCTGAATTCGTCACCGGCGACGATCATCGGCGTGCCCTGGGCCAGCAGCAGGGTAGCGAAATAGTTGCGCATTTGGCGCATGCGCAGGGCATTGATCCCCGGGTCGTCGGTCGGCCCTTCGACGCCGCAGTTCCACGACAGGTTGTTGTCGGTGCCGTCCTGGTTGTTCTCGTCGTTGTCTTCGTTGTGCTTGTGGTTGTACGACACCAGGTCGCGCAGGGTGAAACCATCGTGGGCGGTGATGAAGTTGACCGAGGAATACGGCCGCCGCCCACGGTTGTTGAACATGTCGCCCGAGGCGGTCAAGCGTGCGGCAAAATCGGCGAGTTGGCCTTCATCGCCTTTCCAGAAGGCGCGTGCGGTGTCGCGGAAGCGGTCGTTCCATTCCGCCCAGCCAGGGGCAAAGTTACCCACCTGATAGCCGCCGGGGCCGCAGTCCCAGGGCTCGGCAATCAGCTTGACCTGGCTCAGCATCGGGTCCTGGCGGCAGGCGACGAGGAAGCCATGACGCTCGCTGTAGCCGTCGTGGTAGCGGCCAAGGATGGTCGCCAGGTCGAAGCGGAAGCCGTCAACGTGCATTTCACCCGCCCAGTAACGCAGCGAATCGGTGACCAGCTGCAGCACGCAGGGGTGGCTCAGGTCCAGGGTGTTGCCGGTGCCGGAATCGTTGATGTAGTAGCGCTTGTCGTCCGGCATCAGGCGGTAGTACGAGGCGTTGTCGATACCGCGCATCGACAGGGTCGGGCCGCGCTCGTTGCCTTCGGCGGTGTGGTTGTAGACCACGTCCAGGATCACCTCGAGCCCGGCGTCGTGCAGGTGGGCGACCATTTCCTTGAACTCGGCAATCTTGCCGCTGGCCAGGTAGCGCGGGTGCGGGGCGAAAAAGGCGATGCTGTTGTAGCCCCAGTAGTTGTTCAGGCCTTTGTCCAGCAGGTGTTGGTCGTTGACGAAGGCGTGAATCGGCAGCAGCTCGATGCTGGAGACGCCCAGGTCCTTGATGTGCTTGAGCAGTTCGTCATTGGCCAGGCCGGCAAAAGTGCCGCGCAGCGCTTCCGGTACCGCCGGGTGGCGCATGCTGATGCCACGGGTGTGCGCCTCGTAGATGATCGTGCGTTCCCAGGGGATCAGCACGCGTTGGTCGCGGCCCCAGGTGAAGGCCGGGTCGATCACCTTGCACTTGGGGACGAAGGGCGCACTGTCGCGCTCGTCGAACGACAGGTCGCCATCGGGGTGGCCGATGGTGTAGCCAAACAGCGCTTCGGACCATTTCAGGCTGCCGACCAGTTGCTTGGCATAGGGGTCGATCAGCAGTTTGTTGGGGTTGAAGCGGTGGCCGTTTTCCGGCTCGTACGGGCCGTATACCCGGTAGCCATAGACCAGGCCAGGGTGAGCGTCGGGCAGGTAGCCGTGGTAGATCTCGTCGGTGTATTCGGGCAGCTCGATGCGCTCGATTTCCTGTTCGCCGGTGGAATCGAACAGGCACAGCTCGACCTTGGTGGCGTTGGCCGAGAACAGGGCGAAGTTAACCCCAAGGCCATCCCAGGTGGCACCGAGGGGAAAGGGCATGCCTTCGCGGATGCGCGACGGTGCGACCGAGCGGGTTTTCTTTGGGGTGCGGGGGCTCATGGCGGTCCTCGTATGGCCGTGGTGGAGGGGATTGTGCAGTCCTGCCCCGGCCTCTTCGCGGGTAAACCCGCTCCCACAGGTTCATCACCGGTGCTGAAAGCCGTGCAGTACCTGTGGGAGCGGGTTTACCCGCGAAGAGGCCAGTACAGGCTTAACCAGCAGAAGGCTTTTTCACCGCCCTGGGCTTTTTCGCCGCAGCCGGTTTAACCCCTGGCAGCGCGGCCACCTTGGGTTCGGCAGGTGGCTTGGGCTTGGCCGGTGCCCGTTTGCGTGGCGCCGCCTTGGGTGCCAAGGCTTCAGCCTCGGCCAACTTGCGCGCCATATCCCAGTGGCGGTCTTCCTGGCCGGCGGGTTTACCTTCGGACTCCCATATCTGGTAGGCAAATTCGCGAATACGCTTTTCATCGACACTCATCATGACGCTCCTGATGCTCAAGATTGTTGTATCAACAGGTTGACCGGAAACTCCGCCAGCACGGCGCTCAACATCAGCTCCTTGGAAGAGCTGACCGCCGCACAGGGGAAAAGTCCCGTCGAGTTGGCAGTTGACAAGGCAAACGGCAATACCAGCCGGGTGTCGTCCCAGTTCTGTGCCGGGATCAACGGGGTTGTGGCGCCACCGAGCAGGCTACTGGCCAGGCGTGGCGCGACGATGACGGCCCGCTCGCCTTCTCCCAGGCGGGCAAACGCAATCACGTTGTCTGCGTGCCGGCCCTGCACGCTCAGTGGCAGGTAGGCACCACGGCGGAACAAGTCGGCGTGTGCCTGGCGGCAGTCCAGCACTTTGGCGATCAAGGCCTGCTTGATGCGGCCATCGCGCCAGTGCGTCAGCAACTCGGCGGGCGCTGTGGCGTCGTCGAGGGTACGACGCCTGCAAGCGCAGTCCACGGCGCGGCGGTTATCCGGGTCGACCAGGCTGAAGTCCCAGTATTCATTGCCCTGGTACAGGTCGGGCACGCCTGGGGTTGTCATGCGCAGCAGGGTTTGGACCAGGCCGTTGAGGGCGCCTGGGCAGGCCAGCAGTTGTGCGGCATCGGCCACGGACTTGCGCAGTTGCTGGTTCTCGCTGTCCAGCAGCAGGCCATCGACATAGCGGGTGCAGGCGCTTTCATAGGCTTCGTTCGGTGCATTCCAGCTGCTGCGCAACTTGGCTTCGCGCAGGGCCTTCTGCTGCCATTGGCGAATGCGCTCGGCGTATGTGCGCAGGCCGCCCGTGTCCTGCAGGTCGAGCGCTAGCGGCCAGCTGCCGAGCAAGGTCTGCAAGAGCATCAGCTCGTCGCCAGGGCTGGGTGCTGGGCCGTCGTCCAGCAGTGTGCGCAAGGGGGCAGCCAATTCACGCCAATGCTCCACCCGACTGGCCAGCCACGGCCCGCGCTCGCTGAGTACGGCCAAGCGCGCTCGGGTGTCTTCACCGCGCTTGTGGTCGTGGGTGGCGGTGGCCAGCAGGTTGTCGGGGAAGTCGCGCAGGCGCCGCTGGGCTTCGTTGTGGAAGTGCGCAGGTGCTGCGCTGAAATGCTCGGCCTCGAAGCCCACGTCATTGCGCGACAGCAGCCGCGCGTTGCGGTAGAAGGCGGTGTCTTCCACGGCTTTGGCGGCGCTGGGCGCGGTCAGTTGCTGGAAACGCACGCAGGCATGGCGCAGCTGCTTGCGGGCGCGGCCCGGTGGCAGGTGACGCCAGGCTTGCCCGCCCAGCCATCGTTCAAGTTGTTCCAGCAGTGGCCAGTCGGCTTCGCCAAGGTCTTGCCGGGCGTTGACCAGCGCCTGCTGGAAAAACCTTTCGTCTTCAGCCGGGCGCCCGCAGGCGTTGAAGTAGGTACGGTAGACAGGGTAATGCGCCACCAGCGCCTGCAAGGCCCGGCGAATCGCGCCCAGGGTCAGGTCGCGGGTCATCAGGTCGTTGCGTGCCACTTGCAGCAGGGCCAGGGCCACCGATTCGCAGTCACCGGCCAGGCTGGCGTTGAGTACCAGGTGACGGGCCTGGCGCACTTCTTCGGGGAAGTCCGGGCGCTCGCTGAGGTTGGCCCACAGCTCGCTCAGCGGCGCTTCGCCGGCCGGGTCGTGTTGCAGCAGCGACACCTGGTTCATGAACTCGTAGCCGGTGGTGCCGTCGGTGAGCCAGTCGCGGTGCAGGTGCTCGTCAGCGCCAAGAATCTTCTCCACGTAGATCGGGAAGTGCTCCAGTGCTGCACTCAGCGGCCGCTGTGCCAGCAGGCCATCGACCCGTCGGCGTAGTTTGCGGCAATAGCCGCGCGGGTCGGCAAGGCCGTCGATATGGTCGATGCGCAGGCCGTCCACCAGGCCGCGTTCGATCAGTTCGAACAGCTTGGCGTGGGTGGCCTCGAACACCACTGCGCGCTCCACCCTCAGACCTCCGAGCTCGTTGATGTCGAAGAAGCGCCGCCAGTTGATGTCGTCGGCGGCGGTGCGCCAGCTGGCCAGGCGGTAGGTCTGGCGCTCCAGCAGCAGGTGCAGGCGCTTGAAACCATTTTCGGCGCGGCTGTCGAATGCCACTAGCGCTGATTCCAAGTCGGCACCTTCGCGCACCAAGCGTGCCAGTTCGGTGTGCAGCGCAAGGGAATCGGCCAGTGGGGTGGTCGATTCGGCCAATGCCGTGAAGTGCTCGGCCAGGGCCTTGAGTGCCGGCTCTGGGCTGAGGGCGAGAATCCAGCCATAGTCGACCGGGCAGATTGGGAAGCGGTGATCGTAATGGGCGATTTGCAGCGTGCCTTGCTGCTTGTCGAATTCAAGCGGTATGTCGCCGTTCTTCAGCGCCACGCCATAGTCGCTGCCGAGAAACGGCAACAGCAGTTGCCCGGCCAGCAGCGGGTCGCTGGAGTGCCACTGGATGTCGAAGAACTCCGCATACGGGCTGCGCCGGCCCCAGGCCAACAGGCTTTGCCACCAAGGGTTGTCGGCACCGCCCACGGCCATATGGTTGGACACAGTGTCAAGGATCAGCCCCATGCCATGCTGGCGCAGGGCGGCGACCAGCCGCTGCAGTGCCGCCTCGCCGCCAAGCTCCGGGTTCACGCAGGTAGGGTCGACCACGTCGTAGCCATGGCGCGAGCCCGCGCGGGCCTTGAGGATAGGCGAGGCATACAGGTGGCTGATGCCCAATTGAGCGAAGTACGGTACCAGCGGCACGGCGTGATCAAGGGTGAAGTCACTGTGAAATTGCAGGCGCAGGGTCGCGGTCAGTGGCTTCATCGGTCACGCTCCCAGGCTTGTTCGCGGGCCTGGGCCAGCAGCTCCAGGCGGCGGGCGGCGTGCTCGTCGTCGAGCAGCTCGCGCACTGGCTGGGCGAAGCGCCGCCTCCAATTGGGGTGGCCGCTGGTGGTCCCCGGCAGGTTGGGCTGCTCGTCGCAACCCAGCAAGTCTTCCAGCGGCACCAGCACCAGCGGTGCGCGGGTATGGCCAACGTAGCGGATGGCGGCGTCGATTACCGCGTCATTGTCCTTCAGCTCGCCGTAGTTGGCCTCCAGGGTGCGGCGCAGGCCGTCATGTTCTTTCTGGCGGTCGTGGCGCCAGTGCAGCTCGGTAGCGGCGTCGATCAGTTGCAAGCGCTGGCTCCAGTCGATGTCGCGGTTTTCCAGCCAGCCGGCCAATGGCGCGAGGTCATGGGTGCCCGTGGTGGCCAGGGCGTTGTCCGGCCAGTCGAGAATCGGCTTGAACTGGCCGGGCTGGGTCTGCTCGAAGGGCAGCACGCGCATGCCCAGCACGGCTTTTTCGGCCAGTGTCTCGCGCAGGCCATCGGGTACGGTGCCCAGGTCTTCGCCAAGAATGATCGCCTGGTGGCGCACCGATTCCAGCGCCAACAGGCGCAACAGGTCGTCCAGCGGGTAATTGAGGTAGGCGCCTTCGCTGGGCTTTGCCCCCTGCGGGATCAGCCACAGCCGGCGAAGGCCCATCACATGGTCGATGCGCAGGCCGCCAGCGTGGGCGAGGTTGGCCCGCAGCATCTCGATGAAGGCGCGGTAGCCGTTGCGCTTGAGGCCCTCGGGCGAGAAGGCGCAGATACCCCAGTCCTGCCCGGCGCGGTTGAGGATGTCGGGCGGCGCCCCCACTTTCAGGCCGGCCAGCAGTTCATCCTGGCGGCTCCAAGCCTGGCTGCCGGCGCCGTCGGCGCCCACCGCCAGGTCGGCGATCAGGCCCACGGCCATGCCGTTGCCACGGGCTGCCTCGTGGGCACGCTGCAGGCCGCGTTCGGTCAGCCACTGGCAAAAGGCATGGAACTCGACCTTGGCCGGGTAGGCGCTGGCAAAGGCTTCCACTTCCGGGTGGTACGGGTCGTGCCAGGCCTTGGGCCAGTTGCGCCAGTCGGCGCCCAGGCCATGCTCGACTGCCTGGGCCTGGAGCACCTCGAAGCGACAGTGGTGTTCCAGCGCCTGGCCACCGGCTGCGCGGAAGCTGTCGAAATCGCTGCGTAGCGGGTGGTTGCCTTGGCTGAAGCCCTGGTACAGCGCTTCTAGCAGGCGCAGGCGGGCGCTGGCGGCGCGTGGCCAGTCGACCAATGGGCGTTGCTCCAGCTCCTCCAGTTGCTGTTCCAGGCCGCAGGCTTCGATGGCCATGCGCACCTCCCGTTCACCCAGCAAGGACGCGGGGCTGGCGTACAGGGTGTTGAGCAGCAGGCGACTGGACGGCGAGTAGGGGCTGTAGTGTTCCTGGTCGATGGCCGACAAGGCGTGGATTGGGCTGATGGCCAAGGCATCGGCGCCGCGCTCGGCTGCCGAGCGTGCCAACTGCTCCAGTGCCAGGCAGTCGCCGTAGCCACCATCGCCGGGGCGACGCAGGCTGTACAGCTGCACCGCCAGGCCCCAGCAGCGTGGTGGTGGTTGTTGCACATCGTCTTCCAGGCTGTGGCAGCGTGGCGGGGCAATGGCCACAGTGAAGCGGCGGCTGTCGATTTCTACCTGATGGTAGCCAATCGGCAGATCACCGGGCAGACGCGCCTGCTGGTCAAGGCTCAGGGTAAGCGAGGCCTGGTCTTCCAGGGTGCAGTGGGCGACGCTGGCGGCGCTGAAGTAGCGCGCCAGCGCCAGCGGTTGGCCCTGCTCGGCGGTCAGCAAGGGCGGCAGGTGCTCACTGTCCTCGGCGGCTTCCACCGCACGCAGGCTGGCGGCAATGGCCGTGTCATCGCTGGCTGGGTGGCCAAGGCCTGCGAGGATATTGCGCAGCACTTCGTCGCTGACACGCTGAGGCCGGGCATTGGCGTCGATCCAGTCGCGGCTGAGCCCGACGAGGGTCGCCAGACGGTGCAGGGCGGTTTCGCTCATAGGCGCTCCTGGGCAGGGGGAAGCAGGCTGACCACACAGCTGTACGCAGCCAGGTGGGTATCCGGGTGCCGGGTGTCGCTGCTGTCGAACAGCCGAGCGGGTGGCGCGGGCAGCTCGACGGCTTGCGCGGTGTCGGCCAGGTTCAGGTCGATGCGCAATGTGTTGCCATTGCCTAGCCGCCAGCGTGCGGTCAGCGCCTTGTCGCCGTGCACCTCGGCGCCCAGTGCACGGCTGCCGGGCAAGTGCGGGATGACGTGGCGGCGGCGCAGGTCGAGTAGCTGCTGGTACAGGCCGTGCCAGCCGGCGATCACCTCCTTGTTTTGCGGGCGCGAAGACTCGAAGGTCTGCTCGGCGTTGGGGTCGGGAATATGCTCACGCTGATCGGGGTCGGCAAACGCGGTGAAGTGGGCGAATTCACCTCGGCGGCCTTCGCGCACGGCATCGGCCAGCGCATCATGGAAATCGGTGAAAAACAGAAATGGCCGGCAGCTGCCGTCGTCATCGCCCATGAACAGCAGCGGAATCATCGGTGCCAGCAACAGCAGGCCGGTGGCCGCACGCAGGGCCGGTGGCGAGCACAGGCGGGTCAGGCGTTCACCGAGCGCGCGGTTGCCGATCTGGTCGTGGTTTTGCAGGAACAACACAAAGGCACTGGGCGGCAGATGCGCGCTGGGTTCGCCGCGTGGCGTGCCATGCCGGTTGGGTTCGCCCTGGAACACGAACCCTTCGCCAAGGCAGCGCGCCAACTGGTCGATGGGGCGTTGCTGGTAGTCGGCGTAGTAACCCTCGGTTTCGCCGGTCAGCAGCACGTGCAGGGCATTGTGGCCGTCGTCGTTCCATTGGGCGTCGAAGCCTTGTTCCAGCAGGCCGGCTTGGTTGTGCTCGTTTTCCAGCACCAGCCACACCTGGCGGCCAGGTTCCACTGCAGCGCGTACGCGCTGCGCCAGTTCGACGAGGAAGTCCGGCTGGTCGATGGCGTGCACGGCGTCCAGGCGCAGGCCGTCGCAGCGGTAGTCGCACAGCCACATCAGGGCATTCTGGATGAAGTACTCGCGCACCTGCGGGCGGCGGAAGTCGATGGCCGCGCCCCATGGCGTCTGCCGGTCTTCGCGGAAGAACGGGCTGGCGTACTGGTGCAGGTAATTGCCGTCGGGGCCGAAGTGGTTGTACACCACGTCCACCAATACCATCAGCCCTTCGCCGTGGGCCTGGTCGACCAGTGCGCACAGCTGTTCGGGGCTGCCGTAGGTGTTCTGCGGCGCGTAGGGCAGCACCCCGTCGTAGCCCCAGTTGCGTTCGCCGGGGAACTGCCCCAGCGGCATCAGTTCGATCGCGCTGATGCCGAGTTCGGCCAGGCGCGGCAGTTGCCGAGCTACCCCGGCGTAGCCATCGAGCAGGCCAACATGCACCTCCTGGATCACCGCTTCATGCCAAGGCCGGCCTTGCCACGGGTGTTGCCAGGCGTAACCGGCCACATTCACCACCTGGCTTGGCCCTTGTACGCCGTCGGGCTGGTAGCGTGAGGCCGGGTCGGCCACCAGCAATTCACCGTCGATTCGGTAGTGGTAACGGTCACCGGCCTGGCATGGGGCCACGCCGGTGTACCAGCCATCGTCGCCGGGCAGCAGCTCGATGGCCGGTTGCTGTTCCAGTTCAACGCTCACGCTGCGCGCATCGGGTGCCCAGAGGGCGAAGCGCGCCGACGTGGCGTCCAACAAGTGTGCGCCATGCCTGTGCATCTTCCAGCCCCCGCTCAGTAGTGGCTCAGTTGTGCCTGCTTGACCAGGTCCTCGTACAGGCGGGCGTAGGGCTCCACCGCCTGGCACCAGTTGAATGGCTGGGTCATCGAAAGGCAGCGCATGGCGTTGAGCAGGTCCTTCTTGCCGTATACATAGAAGGCGCGGCTCAGTGCCTGGCGGTAGCTCTCGACGGTCGATTCGTTGAACAAGAAGCCCGTGACGCCGCACTCGATGGTGTCGGCCAGGCCGCCTGTATTGCGCGCCACCGGCAGTGAGCCGAAGCGTTGCGCGTACATCTGGCTGAGGCCGCAAGGCTCGTAGCGCGACGGCATAAGCAGGAAGTCGCTGCCCGCGAACATCCGTCGAGCATCGGTTTCATTGAAACCGATGCGCACACCGATACGCCCTGGGTGGCGCAGCGCCAGTTCGCGCATGGCTTGTTCTTCTTCCGGCTCGCCACGGCCGATGATCGCGATCTGCCCACCTTGTTCGACGATGTAGTCGGCCACGCCCAGGGTCAGGTCCAGGCCCTTCTGATAGACCAGCCGCGAGACCACGGCGAACAGCGGGCCTTCGGAATCTTCCAGGCCGAACAGCTCGCGCACTTCATGGGTGTTGCGCGCCTTGCCTTCCCAATCGTTGATGCTGAAGTTGTGCTGCAGGTGCTTGTCGGTGGCCGAGTCCCAGCTTTCGTCGATACCGTTGGGGATGCCACCTAGCAGGCCTTGCTGGGCCTTGCTGGCGAGGAAGCCGTCCAGGCCGCAGCCGAATTCCGGGGTGGTGATTTCCCGCGCATAGGTGGCGCTGACCGTGGTGATGTGGCTGGAGTAGGCCAGCCCAGCCTTGAGGAACGACAACTTGCCGTAGAACTCCATGCCTTCCTGCTGCATGGCGTGGTCGGGGATCGCCAGCTCTGGGCTGCAGCCGCGGCTATATACTCCCTGGTAGGCCAGGTTGTGGATGGTGAACAGGGTGGGCGTGCTCAGCCCGCGCCAGTGCATGTAGGCCGGGGCCAGGCCGGCGGGCCAGTCATGCGCGTGCACCACTTCCGGCGTCCAGTGGATCTTGCCTTCGCCAGCGGCGATTTCGGCGGCAGCCAGGCCCAGGCGAGCGAAGCGAATGTGGTTGTCAGGCCAGTCTCGGCCGTTGTTGGCACCATAGGGTGTGCCGTCGCGTTGATACAGTTCGGGGCAGATCAGCACGTAGATGACCAGGCCGTCGGCCATGTCCATGCGCCCGATCTTGCACGGCGGCAGGGCCGCGTGGCCGCCCAGTTCACCCACGATATGGATCGGGTTGTCGCTTTCCATGACCTGGCGGTAGCCGGGGATGAGCACCCGTACATCGTGCAGGTGCGCCAGGGCACGGGGCAGCGCGGCGGACACGTCGCCCAGGCCGCCGGTTTTCACCAGGTCGGCGATTTCCGAGGTCACGAACAGAATCTTGCGCATGTTCGGGTTGTGTTGGCGCTGGGCGCCGGGTGCCTTGCCTGTCGTGGCGAAATCCGGGGTGAGCGGCTCGCGGTTGTCCGGGTTGAATGAATCTACGTGAGGCTCGACAGCGGCACTGATCATACTTCTCTCCGTCCCTATGCTTGGCCGGGTGCTGGCACCCGTGGCGATGTTTCGTGTTGGTTCTCTCTAATTTTGAATCTGCGTAGTGCGTTCCTTGCCCCAGGGTCGTGCGCGCAGGCACAGCGCGATCGGCGCTCCGGCCGAAGGCGATTGGACTGGTTGGGGTTGTAGGCTGAGGATTGGGAGTAGCCCAATGCGTCTGGCCTTCTTTGTTCATGACCCGCCGGCTTTCCTGAAAGTTCGACTTATTTTGGTCACTCTTCCTGATGAGCAAATGGCGGGCCGAAAACCGAGTGTAGGAGAGAAAGTGCTAAAAAGGTGACCCGCTGGTCACTATTGTTATGTGCGGAATAGACGCAAACGTTGGCGTATGTGACTGGATGTGAAAAGGTTTGTCGGGGGTGTTTGGCGGGTGCGCCAATTTGTGGCCAGCAGGGGGCCGTGCACCAAGTTGGTGCTTGGTGGAGGATTAAAAAGCTACGTCGGGGAGATCAGCAGGTGGGAGCCTTACAGCCCCCACTGGAGGAAGGGAAGATCAGAGGCTGACAGCTTTATCGCCATCACGTTGTTGCGCCAGCAGCAGGTTCAGCTGGGCGACCTGTTGGCGCAGTTGGTCACGTTCGTCCTTCAGTTTACGCAGCTCATCACGGCGCACGGAGACATAGAGTGTCTGGGGTGGGGTTGCAGGCATCAAGGTACCCATGAGCACACCTCGCGGTTTTGGCTGGTGACAAGTCAAAGCGTAGACGCTTCACGCGGGGCGCATTTTGAATTCTTTCGCAGGCCTTGGGAACTTTTTTGTTTATCGTGGTCTTGCCGTTCGTCGCTGAACCCTCGGGCGGCATGCTGGACTAATCTGAACAGCTGGACTGTATTGTCATCCATTTCGAAAGGGGAGCATCGGCTCATGCAACTGGGAATCGTCGGGCTGGGCCGCATGGGCGGCAACATCGCAAGGCGCCTGATGCGCGCCGGCCATCGCACCGTGGTACACGACCGCAACCGTGAAGCCATCACTGGGCTGGAGGGCGAGGGCGCCCAGGGCGCGCACGACCTCGGTGCACTGGTACAAAAGCTGAAAGCGCCGCGTGCCGTATGGGTGATGCTGCCGGCCGGCGAGCCCACCGAGCAAACCATCGCCCAATTGGCCGAGCTGCTGGAGCCGGGCGATGCGATCATCGACGGCGGCAACACCTTCTACAAGGACGACATGCGCCGCGCCGCAGAACTGGCCAAGCGCGGCCTGCATTACCTGGACGTCGGCACCTCCGGCGGCGTATGGGGCCTGGACCGTGGCTACTGCATGATGATCGGTGGCGAAAAGGACGTGTTCGAGCGCCTGGAACCCCTGTTCAAGGCGCTGGCGCCAGGCGTGGGTGACATCCCGCGTACCCATGGCCGCAGCGGCGAGCACCAGCGGGCCGAACACGGCTATATCCACGCCGGCCCACCTGGCGCCGGGCACTACGTGAAAATGGTGCACAACGGTATCGAGTACGGCTTGATGCAGGCTTATGCCGAAGGCTTCGACCTGCTGC
The DNA here is from genome assembly GCF_001320565.1 of Pseudomonas sp. NBRC 111132. Lineage (NCBI taxonomy): Bacteria > Pseudomonadati > Pseudomonadota > Gammaproteobacteria > Pseudomonadales > Pseudomonadaceae > Pseudomonas > Pseudomonas sp. NBRC 111132. The sequence goes on along the minus strand of NZ_BCBI01000027.1, from coordinate 25,895 downwards.
GCAGCAAAGGCGGCGACGAGCTGCCGGAAGACCAGCGCTTTGACCTGAACGTGGCCGAAATCGCCGAAGTGTGGCGGCGCGGCAGCGTGGTGACCTCGTGGCTGCTCGACCTTACCGCCGATGCGCTGGTGGCCGACCCGCAGCTGTCGCAGTTCAGTGGCTCGGTGTCCGACAGTGGCGAAGGCCGCTGGACCATCGACGCTGCGGTCGAGCAGGCGGTGCCGGTGCCGGTGTTGTCCAGCGCATTGTTCGCGCGCTTCCGCTCGCGCCAGCAGCAGGGTACTTATGGTGACAAGATTCTCTCGGCCATGCGCCTGGGCTTCGGTGGCCACGTCGAGAAGAAAGCCGAATGACCAAACAGACCATTCCCGCTGCACCCCCTTGTACCCTGTTCCTGTTCGGCGCCAATGGCGACCTGGTCAAGCGCCTGCTGATGCCGGCGCTGTATAACCTCAGCCGCGACGGCCTGCTGGACCGTAACCTGCGCATCGTCGGCGTCGACCACAACGCGGCCAGCGCCGCGGATTTCGCTGAGCGGCTGCAGGCGTTCATGCGCGAGCGTGACAAAGGCCGCGAGGGCGGCGACCAGTGCCTCGACGATAAGCTCTGGGCCCGCTTGGCCAAGCGCCTGGATTACCAGACAGGCGACTTCCTCGACCCGGCGACTTACCAAGCCATTGCCAAGCGCATCGAAAAGACCAGCCACGGCAACGCCATCTTCTACCTGGCCACGTCGCCGCGCTTCTTCCCCGAAGTGGCGCAGCGCCTCGGGCAGGCCGGCTTGCTTGACGAGTCTGCCGGCGGCTTTCGCCGAGTGGTGGTGGAAAAGCCCTTCGGCACCGACCTGGCCAGCGCCGAGGCGCTCAACGCTTGCCTGCTGAAGGTGATGGGCGAGCGGCAGATCTACCGCATCGACCATTATCTGGGCAAAGAAACGGTGCAGAACATTCTGGTCAGCCGCTTCTCCAACGGCCTGTTCGAATCGTTCTGGAACAACCACTACATCGACCATGTGCAGATCACCGCAGCAGAAACCGTCGGCGTCGAGACCCGTGGTGCGTTCTATGACAGCACCGGCGCCTTGCGTGACATGGTACCCAATCACCTGTTCCAGTTGCTGGCGATGGTGGCCATGGAGCCGCCGGCCGCGTTCGGCGCCGATGCGGTACGCGGTGAAAAGGCCAAAGTGGTCGGTGCCATCCGCCCATGGTCGGCAAAAATGGCCCTGAAGAACTCCGTGCGTGGCCAGTACAGTGCCGGCAAGCAGGGGCGCAAGCAACTGCCCGGTTACCGCCAGGAGGCCAACGTCGCGCCTGAGAGCCAGACCGAAACCTACGTGGCGCTGAAGGTGATGATCGACAATTGGCGCTGGGCCGGCGTGCCGTTCTACCTGCGCACCGGCAAGCGCATGAGCGTGCGCGACACCGAGATCGCCATTTGCTTCAAGCCCGCGCCGTATGCGCAGTTTCGCGAGTCGGAGCTGGAGCGGCCCAAGCCCAACTACCTGAAAATCCAGATCCAGCCCAACGAAGGCATGTGGTTCGACCTGCAGGCCAAGCGGCCCGGGCCGGAGCTGGTGATGGAGAATGTCGAGCTGGGCTTTGCCTACAAGGACTTCTTCAAGATGACCCCGGCGACCGGCTACGAGACGCTGATCTACGACTGCCTGACCGGTGACCAGACCCTGTTCCAGCGGGCCGACAACATCGAAAACGGCTGGCGAGCGGTGCAGCCGTTTCTCGATGCCTGGGCCCAGGGCGGCGATGTGCATGGCTACCCGGCCGGCGAAGATGGGCCCGAAGCGGGCAATGAATTGCTGGCGCGGGACAAGCGCGAGTGGCACCGGTTGGGGTAAGACTTTTGTAAATTCTGTGCCGGCCCTTTCGCGGCTAAAGCCGCTCCCACAGGGATACCACTTCCCTTAGGGCCGATGCGATACCTGTGGGAGCGGCTTTAGCCGCGAAAGGGCCGGCACAGGCGATCACACCAAGGAGACTTAATGCCCGCCCACATCGAAGACTACGCCCTGCTGGGCAACTGCCGCAGTGCCGCCCTGGTCAGCCGCGATGGCTCGCTCGACTGGCTGTGCCTGCCGCGCTTCGACGCTCCAGCGGTATTCGCTGCCCTGTTGGGCAACGAAGAAAATGGCCGCTGGCGCCTATCTCCTTGCGACCCGATCGAACACAGCAGCCGCCAATACCTGGACGATACCTTGGTACTGGAAACCACCTGGGTGACGGCCACTGGCCGGGCCCGCGTGCTCGATTTCATGCCCCTGGGTGAGGTCAATTCGGTGGTACGCATCGTCGAAGGCCTGTCTGGCGAAACCAACTTCGAAATGGACCTGGTCATGCGCTTCGACTACGGTCGCAGCGTGCCTTGGGTCGAGCGGCTCGACCCACTGACCCTCAGCGCCGTGGCAGGCCCGGACCGGCTGATCCTGTGCAGCACCGTGCCCCCGCATGCCCGCGACCACCATACGGTTGCCCGCTTTCGCGTCGGCACGGGCCAGCGCCACGTCTTCAGCCTGCGCCACCAACCCTCGCACTTGTCGGTGCAGCCCAACTGCGATGTCGAACAGGCCTTGGCCCAAACTGTCGACCAATGGCAGGCTTTCGCCGCCCGTTGCCCAGAGGTAGGCCCATACACTGCGCTGGTGCGCCGCTCGCTGCTCACCCTCAAGGCCATGACCTATGCCCCCACCGGCGGCATCGTCGCCGCCGTCACCACTTCGTTGCCCGAGCGTGTGGGCGGGGAGCGCAACTGGGACTACCGTTTCTGCTGGCTGCGCGACGCCACCATGACCCTGCTGGCCTTTATGAACCTCGGCTACTTCGACGAGGCCCAGGCCTGGCGTGAGTGGCTGCTGCGCTCGGTAGCCGGCAACCCCGAGCAGATGCAGATCATGTACGGCCTGGCCGGTGAGCGCGACCTGCAGGAGTACACCTTGCCGTGGCTGGCCGGTTACGAACATTCGCAACCCGTGCGAGTCGGCAATGCTGCCTCGCAGCAGATGCAATTGGACATCTATGGCGAACTGGCCGATGCCATGAGCCAGGCGATCAAAGGCGGCTTGCCGCGTCACCCACGCAGCGCCGCCATCTCCCGATTGATTCTGCCCTACGTCGAGCGCATCTGGCGTGAGCCGGACGAAGGCATCTGGGAGGTGCGTGGCGGCCGGCAGCAGTTTGTGCATTCCAAGGTGATGGCCTGGGTCGCCTTCGACCGTGCTGCGGGGCTGGCCGACACCACTGAAGAGGGCCGCGAGCGCGGGCAGCATTACCGCCAGGTGGCTGACGAGATTCACCGCGAAGTGTGCGAGAACGGCCTGGACGCCAGCGGCAAATACTTTGTCCAGGCTTATGGTTCAAGCGAAATGGACGCCAGCCTGTTGCAGATTGCCCTGACCGGCTTCCTGCCAGCAGATGACCCACGCTTTCTGCGCACGCTGGCACAGATAGAACAGCGGCTATTGAAAAACGGCCTGCTGCTGCGCTACGACAGCGACAGCTGCAGCGACGGCTTGACCCCGGGTGAGGGCACCTTCCTGGTGTGTTCGTTCTGGCTGGCCGATGTTTACGTGTTGCTGGGGCGCCAGCAAGAAGCGCAGGCCTTGTACGAACGCCTGACCGGCCTGTGCAACGACCTCGGCCTACTGGCCGAACAGTACGACCCGGCGGGCCAGCGCATGCTCGGCAACTTCCCCCAGGCGTTTAGCCATATTGGCATCATCAACACCGCCCTGAACCTGCACCGCGCACAGTGTCCGGTGCGAGACAGGGCACGTTGTGGATAGCGTCGTTACCATTGGTAAACAGTGTGTGACGCATTGCGTCACATATGATATTTTGCTTCGTGTGATGCATGGGGTCACACTTGGTTCGTCTCCCAAATGGACGCGGCGAGCTACCCATGATCATCAGTTTTCGGCACAAGGGACTGCGAGTTTTCCATGAAACGGGTAACACCCGAGGGATTCAGGCCCCTCACGCAAGGCGTTTAAAACGGCAACTCCAGTTCCTTGACCGCGCCATGGCTGCGCAGGATTTGAACGTACCAGGCTGGCAGTTGCATCCGCTCAAAGGAGCGTTATCGGATTTCTGGTCAGTCAGTGTTTCCGGTAACTGGAGGCTGACTTTTCGCTTCGTGGGTTCGGATGTCGAACTGGTCGATTACCTTGATTACCACTGAAAAGGAAAACTGATCATGCCTTTGCATAATCCGCCACATCCCGGTGAAACCCTGCGTGAAGATGTTCTGCCCGCGTTAGGTCTGACGGTGAAGGCGTTCGCGTCGCATCTTGGGTTCTCTCGCGAAGCACTGTCGCGGGTATTGCACGGCCGCGCGGCGATTTCTCCGGACCTGGCGATACGCCTGGAGATGGCGGGTATCAGCACCGCCCGCCTGTGGTTGGCCATTCAGGCTGATTACGATATCTGGCATGCGCGTCACCGACAGCAACCTGTGATTACCCGGTTGTTTCAGGCCGCCTGATGTAAAAGTGTGAAACGACCGGAGTAGACTAGGCCAAACCCCTTCGGCACGGAGCACACATGGGCATTCGCGGTACGGATCGGCAGATCGACAACATCGAGTTCAATGTCAGCGACATCGCACGTAGCAAGGCCTTTTATGGCAGCGTGTTCGGCTGGGTCTTCGCCGACTACGGGCCAACATACACCGAGTTCAGCGACGGCCGCCTTACGGGTGGTTTCACCACGGGTGAGCCGGTGCGCCCGGGCGGGCCGTTGGTGATTTTGTACGCCGATGACCTTGACACCACGCAGCAACGGGTCGAAGCGGCCGGGGCGAAAATCAGCCGGGCGACCTTTGCCTTCCCTGGCGGGCGGCGTTTTCATTTCATCGACCCGGACGGTTACGAACTGGCCGTGTGGACGGCCCAAGCCTGATGGCCAACCACAAGATCGAAATTCGCCGACGCAACATCGAGAAAATCCTGCAGGCGGCGGAGAAGGTGTTCGCTGAGAAGGGCTACGGCGCCACCTCCATGGGCGATATCGCCGAGCAGGCGGAGCTGCCGCGCTCCAACCTGCATTATTACTTCAGCACCAAGGACGAGCTTTTCCGCGCGGTTTTGCAGGACCTGCTGGATGTTTGGAAGCAGGATGCACTGTGCTTCGAGAACTTCGACGACCCACGCGTGGTGCTGACCAGCTACATCCGGGCGAAGATGGGCCATTCGCGTTCGCGGCCGCTGGGCTCGAAGATCTGGGCCGAAGAGATGCTGCACGGGGCGCCGGTGCTGGGGGTGAACCTGGATGACAGCCTTGTGCCTTGGGCCAAGTTGAAAGAAGCCAAGATCCGCCGCTGGGTGGAGGAGGGGCGCATCCTGCCGGTGGAGCCGTCGGCGCTGTTGTACATGATCTGGGCCTCTACCCAGCACTATGCCGACTTTGGCTACCAGGTGCAGTTGCTCAACGGCGGCGAGGTGCTGTCGGACATGGCGTTCGAGAGTGCGGTGCAGACGGTGACCAGCGTGATCTTGCGGGGGATTGGGCTACAGCCGTGAACCGCTGTTGCGGGCTGGCTCGGTCCTTTGTGGGGGCGGCCTTGTGTCGCGAAAGGGCCGCTAAGCGGCCCCCGGATTTCTGCATCGTTGCGAAGATTGCTGGGGCCGCTCTGCGGCCCTTTCGCGACACAAGGCCGCTCCTACACGGGGGTAGTCGGTGCGGTAGCAGCTTGCTTCAACTGGCCTCGCGGTAGGGGTTGCGTGGGTCCTGCGTCCAGTTCAGGTATGGCTTGCCGGTATCCTGCGCCTCCATCTCGATGCAGTTTTCAACCGGGCAGGTGATTTGGCACAGGTTGCAGCCCACGCATTCCTCTTCGATCACGTTGTACGCATGGGTACCGTCAGCCTTGAGCGTGCTGGCAATCGCCTGGTGCGAGGTATCCTCACACGCAATGTGGCAGCGCCCACAGCCGATACAGGCCTCCTGGTCGATATGCGCCACCGACTTGTAGTTGATGTCCAGGTACTTCCAGTCGGTGGTGTGCCCTACCGCCTGGCCACGGAACGCCTCGATATTGGCGTGCCCATGCTGGTCCATCCAGCGTGCCAGGCCGTCCTTCATGTCCTCGACAATACGGAAACCATGCAGCATCGCCGCCGTGCAGACCTGCACGGCGCCACTGCCCAAGGCCATGAATTCCGCTGCATCACGCCAGTTGCCGATACCGCCGATGCCACAAATCGGCAAGCCACGGGTGTCTGGGTCGCGGGCGATTTCTGCCACCATGTTCAGGGCAATCGGCTTCACGGCCGAGCCGCAGTAACCGCCATGGGTGCTCTGGTCACCGACGATGGGGTGGGCCACCATGCGGTCCAGGTCGACGCTGGTGATGGAGTTGATGGTGTTGATCAACGACACCGCATCGGCCCCACCACGGTGGGCGGCGCGCGCCGACTGGCGGATGTCGGTGATGTTCGGCGTGAGCTTCACGATCACGGGCAACGCGCAGTAGGTTTTGCACCAGCGGGTGACCATTTCCACGTATTCCGGCACTTGGCCTACCGCCGCGCCCATGCCGCGCTCCGGCATGCCGTGCGGGCAGCCGAAGTTCAGCTCGATGCCATCAGCCCCGGTGGCTTCCACCAGCGGCAGGATGAATTTCCACGACTCCTCCACGCAGGGCACCATCAGCGAGACGATCAACGCCCGGTCGGGCCAGTCCTTCTTCACCTGGGTGATTTCGCGCAGGTTGATGTCCAGCGAGCGGTCGGTGATCAGCTCGATGTTGTTGATGCCTTGCACCATGCGGTTGGCGCCGTAGTGCGCCGAGTAGCGCGACGACACGTTGACCGCCGCCGGGTCTTCCCCCAGTGTTTTCCAGACCACGCCGCCCCAGCCGGCCTCGAAGGCGCGGACCACGTTGTAGGCCTTGTCGGTTGGCGGTGCGGAGGCCAGCCAGAACGGGTTGGGTGCCTTGATGCCGGCGAATACGATAGACAAGTCGGCCATTTACGCTGCCTCCACGTTGAGCATGAGTTGGGCATGGATGGCTTCGGCGGCCAGCTTGCCGTGTTGCACCGCCTGGACGGTGAGGTCCTGGCCCAGCGCGGTGCAGTCGCCGCCTGCGTACACGCCCGGCAGGCTGGTTTGCATCGTTTCATCAACGCGGATACGTTCGCCGTCGCGGGCCAGTTGTGCGGCCACCGGGTCGCCAAGGCTGGCCTCGTCGAAGCGCTGGCCGATAGCTTTGAAGATGGCGTCGGCGGCCAACTCGAAGGTTTCGCCGGTGTCGCGCAGGCGGCCGTCCGCCAGTTCGGTGCGGGCAAAGCGCATGCCGCGCACCTTGCCGGCGTCATCGAGCAGCACAGCATCAGGGCGGGCCCAGGTGTGCAGGCGCACCTGGTTGGCCTTGGCGATGTCCTGCTCGTGGCCGGTGGCACCCATGTCGGCGTGGCCACGGCGGTACACCAGGTTGACGTCGCGGGCACCCAGGCGGCTCATTTGCACGGCCATGTCGATGGCGGTGTTGCCGGCACCGATCACCAGGCAGCGGTCGGCCAATGGCAGCTGGCTCAGGTCATCGGCCTGGCGCAACTCGCGGATGTATTCGGTGGCGGCGAGCACGCCGGGGGCTTCTTCATCGGGCAGCCCCAGCTGGCGCACGGCATTCAGGCCAAGGCCCAGGAACACTGCGTCGTACTGGTCGCGCAGTTCACCCAGGCTGAGGTTGCCGCCCAGGCGCTGGCCATGGCGAACTTCAATACCGCCAATGCCCAGCAGGAACTCCACTTCGCGCTGGGCGTAGTCATCCACCAGCTTGTAGCGGGCGATGCCGTACTCGTTGAGGCCGCCGGACTTGTCGCTGGCCTCGAACACCACCACGTCATGCCCGTGCATCGCCAGCCGGTGGGCGCAGGACAGCCCGGCAGGGCCGGCGCCGACCACGGCAATGCGCTTGCCAGTGGCGGGCGAGCGCTTGAACGGGTGTTCGCTGAATTGGGCGTTGTCCAGCGCGTAGCGCTGCAACTGGCCGATCAGCACCGGTGCGCATTCCTGGGCGTTGTTGCGCACGCAGGCTTGCTGGCAAAGGATTTCGGTGGGGCACACGCGGGCGCAGCTGCCGCCGAGGATGTTGGCCGAAAGAATGCGCTCGGCGGCGCCTTGCAGGTTTTCGTCGCTGATGCGGTGGATGAACGAGGGGATGTCGATGTCGCTGGGGCACGCGTTGACGCAGGGGGCGTCGTAGCAGTACAGGCAGCGTGCACTTTCGACGGCGGCCTGGCGGGCGGTGAGGGGTGGGGCCAGGTCGCTGAAGCGCTCGGCCAACTGGTCGGCGCCGGCCCGGGGGCGCGGCAAATGGTTCAGGGCGTCGATCACGGGTGTAGCCTCTCTATTTTTTATGGGGCAGGCGACAGGTAATGCGATGGGTTTTGGGGCCGCTGCGCAGCAGCCCCAATGGCTTAGCGCTGAACGGGCGTCGGCCGCTGCTGTTCGGCCCTGCGCCCCAGCACCTCATACACCGACGGATACGCCGGCCGTTCCACATACCGCCCTGCGCCGGCTTCGGCGCGCAGGTCGCCGTCGGCCCAGAGCACCTTGCCCTGGCTGATGGTGTGGCTGGGGATGCCGCGCACGGTGCGGCCTTCGAAGATGTTGAAGTCCACCCGCTGGTGGTGGGTTTGGGCGGAGATGGTGCGGGTGCCCTCTGGGTCCCACAGCACCAGGTCGGCATCGGCACCCACGCGGATGGCGCCCTTGCGCGGGAACAGGTTGAAGATTTTCGCCGTGTTGGTGGAGGTGAGTGCGACGAACTCGTGCATCGACAGGCGCCCGCTGTTGACCCCTGCATCCCACAGCACCGCCATGCGGTCTTCGATACCGGCGGTGCCGTTGGGGATGCGGCTGAAGTCGTCGCGCCCCATGGCTTTCTGCTCGGCGCAGAAACAGCAGTGGTCGGTGGCGGTGGTGTGCAGGTTGCCCGATTGCAGGCCGCGCCACAGCGCCTCCTGATGTTCGCGTGGGCGGAACGGCGGGCTCATCACATAACCGGCGGCGGTGGCCCAGTCCGGGTCACGGTAAACGCTGTCGTCCAGTAGCAGGTGGCCAGGCAAGACTTCGCCGTAAACCGGCTGGCCCTTGGCGCGCGCATAGGTGATTTCATCCAGCGCTTCACGGCTGGAAATATGCACCACATACAGCGGTGTACCAATCGTTTCGGCAATGCGGATGGCGCGGCTGGCCGCTTCACCTTCCACTTGCGAAGGGCGCGAAAGGGGATGTGCCTCTGGCCCGGTCAGGCCCTGGGCCAGCAGCTTTTTCTGCAGGTGGTACACCAGCTCGCCGTTCTCGGCATGCACGGTGGGCACCGCGCCCAGTTGCAGGCAGCGCTCGAAGCTGGCCACCAGGGTGTCGTCGGCGGCCATGATCGCATTCTTGTAGGCCATGAAATGCTTGAAGCTGTTCACCCCATGCTGGGTCACCAGCTCGCCCATCTCTTCGGCCACCTGCTCGCTCCACCAGGTGATGGCGACGTGGAAGCCGTAGTCGCTGGCGCTTTTCTGCGCCCAGCCGCGCCAGGTGTGGAAGGCCTCAAGCAAGGATTGCTGCGGGTTGGGGATGACGAAGTCGATGATTGATGTGGTGCCGCCGGCCAGGCCCGCAGCGGTGCCGCTGAAGAAGTCCTCGCTGGCCACGGTGCCCATGAACGGCAACTGCATATGGGTGTGCGGGTCGATGCCGCCGGGCATCAGGTACTGGCCGCTGCCATCGAGAATCTCGCAGTCGGTGGGCGGTTCGAGGTTTTGCCCGATGGCGCGAATCAGGCCATCGGCACACAGGACATCGGCGGGGTAACTCTCTTCGTGGGTAACCACGGTGGCGCCACGGATCAACAGGGACATGCCGTTTTCCTCGCAGGCTGACCGGTCTTGGCCGGTTCTTGGAATTGTCTTGGGTGCAGGCAGGCAGGGCGGTTAATCCTGTCAGTCCTGACAAGATTCGAGGCTAGATGCTGATCTGGAAATCAGCAAGAAAATTTTCTCATTAAATTTGTGGTCTTTAACTATTTGATATTTAACATTTATTTTTTAATGACCTGCTGACTGCGGGGCTTTCAGAGGTTTTTGACTTACTTGACAAGATGGAATTCTGGTCAAGATTTCTAAGCACCAATGCGCGTGTGTACTCCGGCCATCGAATTAGCCCGATGAGCAAACAACTACAAGAAAATCTGGAGAAGGCCCCATGCAACAGAGCAGATCGGAAGTGGTCGAGCAAAATGGCCTGTTCGAGCTGTCCGAGGGTAGCGATGTCCTCGACAGCCCGCGCTACAACCACGACATCGCACCGACCAAGGTGCATCAGCGCACCTGGAACAAATGGCACATCACCGCCCTGTGGGTAGGCATGTCCATCTGCGTACCCACCTACACCTTGGGCGGCGTGCTCACCGCCTACTTTGGCCTCAGTGTCGGCGAAGCGTTGCTGGCAATCCTGCTGGCCAACGTGATCGTGCTGATACCGCTTACCCTCAACGCCTTCCCCGGTACCAAGTACGGCATACCGTTCCCGGTGTTGCTGCGCTCGTCGTTCGGCATCCTGGGCTCCAACGTACCGTGCCTGATTCGCGCGGTAGTCGCCTGTGGTTGGTTCGGTATCCAGACCCTGTTCGGCGGGCTGGCCATTCACCTGTTCCTCGGCTCGGTGTTCGACGGCTGGAAGGCCCTGGAGGGCACCGGTGAGGTGATTGGCTTCATGATTTTCTGGTGCCTGAACCTGTGGGTGGTACTGCGCGGCGCCGAGTCGATCAAGTGGCTGGAAACCCTCTCGGCACCGCTGCTGGTGGCGGTGGGCGTCGGCCTGCTGTTCTGGGCCTTGCCGCACATGTCGATGACCGAACTGCTGGCGCAGCCGCCCAAGCGCCCCGAAGGGGCGAGCGTGGTCAGCTACTTCTGCGCCGGGCTTACCGCCATGGTCGGCTTCTGGGCCACGTTGTCGCTGAACATTCCCGATTTCAGCCGCTACGCCCGCAGCCAGAAGGACCAGATTCTTGGGCAGATCTTCGGCTTGCCGCTGACCATGTTCCTGTTCGCTTCGCTAGGTGTGGTGCTGACCGCCGCCTCGGCGTCGCTGGTGGGCGAAACGGTGTCCGACCCGGTCAGCCTGATCGGCAAGATCCACAGCCCGTTCTGGGTGGCCCTGGCCATGGCGCTGATCGTGATCGCCACGCTGTCGACGAACACGGCGGCGAACATCGTGTCGCCGACCAACGACTTCCAGAACATCGCCCCTCGGCTGATCGGGCGCAGCCGCGCGGTATGGCTGACTGGCTTCATCGGCCTGGCCTTGATGGGCCATGAGCTGCTGAAGAAGCTGGGGTTGATCGTCTCCGACCTGAGCCTTGAGAGCGTGTATTCCAACTGGCTGCTGGGCTATTCCAGCCTGCTGGGGCCGATTGCCGGGATCATGGTGGTGGACTACTTCCTGATCCGCCGGCAGCAGCTGGACCTGGCTGGGCTGTACCGCGACGACGTGTACCCGGCGTGGAACTGGGCCGGGTTTGCCGCCTTCGCCTTGCCGGTGGGGCTGACGGTGTTGGCAATTGGCAACAGCAGTTTCAGCTGGTTCTACGACTACGGCTGGTTTACCGGCTCGCTGCTGGGTGGGGCGCTGTACTACGTCTTCGCCGGCCTGGCGGCACGCAACCCAGTGGGAGCGGGCTTGCCCGCGAAGAGGCCCGCACCAACAACAAAAAAAGCCTGAAGGAGATACCCGTGACCCCCGTCAAAGAGATCCTGAAGACCACCGCCCAGCACGTCGACAGCAACCGGCTGTGGCAATCGCTGATGGACCTGGCGCGCCTCGGTGCCACCGCCAAGGGCGGCGTCTGCCGCCTGGCCTTGACCGACCTCGACCGCCAGGCTCGAGACCTGTTCGTGCAGTGGAGCGAGGCCGCTGGTTGCACGGTCAGTATCGACGCGGTCGGCAACATCTTCGCCCGCCGCCCTGGGCGTAACCCCAAGCTGCCACCGGTGATGACCGGCAGCCATATCGACACCCAACCCACCGGCGGCAAGTTCGATGGCTGCTTCGGGGTGATGGCCGGGCTGGAGGTGATCCGCACCCTCAACGACCTGGGCGTGGAAACCGAAGCACCGCTGGAAGTGGTGGTGTGGACCAACGAGGAGGGTTCACGTTTTGCGCCCTGCATGATGGGTTCAGGCGTGTTCGCCGGCAAGTTCACCCTTGCGGACACCCTGGCCAAGCGCGATGCCCAGGGTGTCAGCGTTGGCGAAGCGTTGAACGCCATCGGCTACGCTGGCCCGCGTGCGGTACTGGGCCATCCGGTGGGGGCCTATTTCGAAGCGCATATCGAGCAGGGGCCGATTCTGGAGGACCAGGCCAAGACCATCGGCGTGGTCCTTGGCGCCCTGGGCCAGAAGTGGTTCGACCTGACCCTGCGCGGCGTCGAAGCCCACGCCGGCCCAACGCCCATGCACCTGCGCAAGGACGCCCTGGTAGGCGCTGCCGCCGTGGTGGAGGCGGTCAACCGCACCGCCCTTGGCCACCAACCGCATGCCTGTGGCACGGTAGGTTGTCTGCAGGCGTACCCAGGGTCGCGTAACGTGATCCCGGGCGAAGTGCGCATGACGCTGGACTTTCGTCACCTCGAAGGCGAGCAGCTGAATGCGATGATTGCCGAGGTACGCGCGGTGATCGAAGCGACCTGCGCCAAGCATGGCCTGAGCCATGAGCTGGTGCCCACGGCCGACTTCCCGGCGCTGTACTTTGACAAAGGCTGCGTCGATGCCGTGCGCGAATCGGCCAAGGCCTTGGGCCTGCCGCTCATGGACATCGTCAGCGGTGCGGGGCATGACGCGATCTTCCTGGCCGAGCTGGGGCCGGCGGGGATGATCTTCGTGCCGTGCGAAAACGGCATCAGCCATAACGAGATCGAGAACGCCACGCCTGGTGACCTGGCAGCGGGATGTGCGGTGTTGCTGCGGGCGATGCTGGCGGCGTCGGAGGCGATTGCCAGCGGGCGGTTGGCGGCATAGCACCTCGGGCGAACGTCTCTACTGGGCGCGCGCTGTTGATACAGGCTGTCTGAGGTCTGCCAGCAGCGCCTCAATCTGTCGCCTACCTTGCACATGCACCACCGGCACCTGCGGCCCGACAGCCTGGCGCATCGCCTCGATCCCAGGCCGATAGCCCCGATCGAATGTCCACACAAACTTGAGAAACTCCAGAAACGCCCGGTCCAGCCGCTCGCTGCAACCAGCAGGCAGGTCCGGGCGTGGCTTGTTCAGCACACTGCGCAGGATCACCCTTTTCAGGCACGTCAGCTGTGGCGTATCCAGCCAGATGACCAGGTCGGCCCGGGGCAAGCGCAGGTCGAAGGTGCGGCGAGCATAGTTGCCCTCACATACCCAGGCTTCCCCGGCAACCGCTTCGCGCACGCGGGCGCGGAACGTCTTGGCATCTGCCTCCACCCAACCGGCCTCCCAGAACAGCGTGTCGAGGTGCACCACGGGCGCCCCCAACCGTGCGCCAATCTGCCGGGCCAGGGTGGATTTACCACTGCCGGCGTTGCCCAGTATCACGATGCGTTGCATGGCCAAGTCCTTTTGGAAAAAACCGGCCATGCTAAATCATCCGACCGGCTCAAGACAGCCATCACGGCCAAGGTGATAGCGCTGCAGGTCCTGCGCCAGGGTCAGCTGCCTGCTGTAATGGGCGAGGGCCTCGTCGCGCACGTTGTCGATGTTGGGGCTACGCCTTGGGTCGCTTTGGTAACGGGCGCTGAAATGCGTCAGTACCAGGTTGCGCACACCAGCGCCCTCGGCAAAGCGCGCCACTGCAGCGGCGGTGCTGTGGCCGAACGTGACCCCGGTGCGTTCGACCACCGCCTGGGTGAACGTGGCCTCATGCACCAGTACGTCCGCACCCTTGGCGACGTCGGCCAGCAGCTCGGGGTTGTCGTTGTCCCCGCACACGATCACCCGCCGTGGCGGGCGTGACGGGCGCAGGTAGTCGTGACCGTCCAGCAACTGCCCGTCGTGCTGCACCGTCAGGCCTTTGGCCAGTTCGCCCCACAGCGGGCCACGGGGGATACCTTCGGCTTGCAGCCGCTGGGTGTCCAGGCGGGGTTCGGGGTTGAGTTCAGTGAACACGAAGCCCACGCTGGGCACCCGGTGCGACAGTTGCACGGTGGTCACCTGCAGGGCCTCGTTGCGCCATTCGGCCAGTTCCTCCACGGCCAACAAGCGCAGTTCGAATGGCAGGAACGTGTCGCTGGCCACCAGGCCCTGGCGTACCCAGTCGTGCAGCGCGACGGGCAAAATCAGCTCCAGCGGCTGGGTGCGCCCGCTCATGCCAGCGCTGGCCAGCAGGCCGGGCAAGCCGAAGCAATGGTCGCCATGCACGTGGGTGATGAAGATTGCACGCAGGTCGCGGATCGACAGTGGCGTATGCAACAGCCGGTGTTGGGTGCCTTCGCCGCAATCGACCAGGTACCAGTGGCTGCCGTTGGTTTCGATCACGGCCGTGGCGCTGACATTGCGTGCCTTGGTCGGCACCCCGGCAGAGGTGCCAAGGAACAGCAGGTCCATGGTTCAGGTTCCCTTTTTCAGCTCAACAGCGACAGGTCGCGCAGCAGGGCCTGCAGCCCTTGTGGCACCAGCGGGCCAATGCGTGCGAAGTCGGCGCTGTCGCACCAGCGCGCACGGAACGGGCTGCTGTCGGACTCCTGGCCGTCAAGCCAGTCTTGCTGGTACAGGCTGGCATCATCGAAGCGCGCGTCATACACCTGCACGATCTCATGCCCTGGCTTGCCGGCATAGGTGAACAGGCTTTCCAGGGTGCCGAGCAGTTTTACCGCGCTGATCGGCTGGCCCAGCTCCTCGGTGATTTCCCGGGCGATGGCGTCGCGGCCCAGCTCACCGAACTCGATACCGCCACCCAGCGGGCGGCACAGGGTCTGCCCACTGGACGGGTCGTCGAACACGTTGACGAGGATCTTGCCCTGATGGTGGAACACACACAGGGCAAGAAAGCGGATGCGCGGTGTTGGCAGCGGTTGGGGCGTCACGGGCTCGTTCCTTCGAGGCGATAAAGGGCGCACACCATAGCCCGATTGCCACCTGCCGTCGACGGCCTGCTAGTCGCCCTGGCGCCAGATGAGCTTGCTGGTGTCATAGCCTTGCTCGCGAGCGATCGTCAACAGTTGCTCGCGCTGTTGGTCGGTGACCGCCGGCGTGCGCGAAAGCAGCCACAGGTACTCACGGTTGGGGTGGCCGACCAGCGCCACGCGGTAGTCCTTGTCGTGGTACAGCACCCAGTACTCGCCCTTGGTCAGGCCCGGTGCCAGGCGGCTGAACCAGTTGTCGAAGCGTACCCACAGCTTGTCGGTGCTGCCCGGTTGCTGGGCCTCGGCGATGCCCTTGGCTTCATTCCATTGGCCGTCCTTTTCCTTGCAGCGGTTGGTCACGTCGATGCGGCCATCGGTACGCAGGCCATAGTGCGCCTCGGACTGCACGCAGTTGCGCTGGAAAAACATGGGCAGCCGTGCCAGTTCGTACCAGGTGCCCTGATAGCGTTGCAGGTCCACCTGCTGGGTGCGCGGCGGTGCCGGGTGATCGTTGCCAGCGCAGCCGAGCAGGGCCAGGGTCATGCAGGAAAGCAGCAGCGTGGTACGTAGCGCCATGGTGAACCTCCTTGAGGCGGATGGGGGCTTACCTGTGTTTCGATGCGGGCGCGGGGCAAAAGTTGTACGCGTTTACCTTTATTCGAATGAGCCGGTCTGCACTTGACCTGCGCGCACGTAGCGGGCGATGACCACGCCCTTGGGTGAGACCACCCAGTGCTGCAGGGTGAAAGCCGCCGCTGCCGCATCATTGCCGAACAGGCGTTTACCGTGGCCTAGCAGCAAGGGGTGGATCAACAATTGCAGTTCATCGACCAGGTCGGCCGCCAGCAGTTGCTGCACAAGGTCGGCGCTGCCCTGGGTCAGCAGGTTGGCGCCGTCTTGCTGTTTAAGTGCGCTTACCGCTGCGGCTACGTCCCCGCCAAGCGGGTGGCTGTTGTGCCACTCGAGGGTAGCAGGGATGTGGGTGGCTACGTGCTTGGGTACGCTGTTGAACAGGTTGGCGATGGAGAAGTCTTGCGAGTCGTCTTTTATTTTTGGCCAGTAGCCAGCAAAGATGTCATACGTGCGCCGGCCGAGCAGCAACTCGAAGGGCTGGCTGAACAATGCCTGCATGGCCTGGCCGAAGACTTCTTCGGCGTAGGGCACGATCCAGCCGCCGTAACTGAAACCGCCGCTGGTGTCCTCTTGCGGGCCACCGGGGGCTTGCATGACGCCGTCGAGGCTGATGAAGGCGGCTACGATGAGTTTGCGCATGGGGACTCTCCGGTTGGCAGCCTGGGGGTGGCGGCCTTCATGGGTAGTCGAATGGCAAAAGGCAAAATCGACAGGGTTGACCTGTGCCGGCCCCTTTCACGGGCTCACCCGCGAAAGGGCCGTTACAAACTCACAGCCAGTAGGTCACTGCCCACCATCCCAGCCCACCCATCACTACGGTATAGGGCAACGCCATCCACACCATCCGGCCATACGACAGTCGGATCAACGGCGCAATCGCCGAGGTCAGCAGAAACAGAAACGCCGCCTGCCCGTTAGGCGTCGCCACGCTGGGCAGGTTGGTGCCGGTGTTGATCGCCACCGCCAGCGTTTCGAAATGCTCGCGGCTCATGCCGCCATTGAGAAATGCCTGTTTCACTTCGGTGATATAGATAGTGGCGACGAACACGTTGTCGCTTATCGCCGACAGCAAACCGTTGGCCAGGTACAGCATGCCCGGTTGCTGCTCGGTCGGCAGAGTCAGCACCCAGCTGATCAAGGGGCTGAACAGTTGCTGCTGGTGAATTACTGCGACCACGGCGAAAAACACCACCAGCAGCGAAGTGAACGGCATGGCGTCCTGGAAGGCACGGCCCAGGCGGTGTTCGTCGGTGATACCGGTAAAGGCCGTGATCAGCACGATCACCATCAGGCCAATCAGGCCGACCTCGGCCACATGCAGCCCCAGGCAGATGATCAGGATCAGCGCAGCGAGCCCTTGCACCCATAGTGCGATGCGTTGCGCCTGAGTGCGCGCGGCGTCGTCTTCGGCCGCATAGGCGGCCAGCACCTGGCGTACCGGCTCGGGCATCAACGTGCCATAGCCGAACAGGCGCAGCTTTTCCAGCAGCACGCAGGTCAGCAGGCCGGCACCCAGCACCGGCAGCGACACGGGGGCCACCTTGAAGAAGAAATCGGCGAAGTGCCAACCCATTTCGTGGCCGATCAGCAGGTTCTGCGGCTCGCCCACCAACGTGCAAACCCCGCCCAGGGCGGTGCCCACCGCGCCATGCATCAGCAGGCTGCGCAGGAAGGCGCGGAACTGGTCGAGGTCTTCGCGGTGCAGCTGGGCGACCTGCTGGTCGCTGTCCAGTGCACTGTCTTCACGCGGATTGGCCCCGGACGCGACGCGGTGGTACACCGCATAGAAGCCGACGGCGGCGCTGATGATTACCGCCGTCACGGTCAGCGCATCGAGAAACGCCGAAAGAAACGCCGACAGCACGCAGAATAGCAGCGACAGGATTGCCTTCGAGCGCACCCCAAGCAGGATGCGCGAGAACAGGAACAGCAGCAGCTCCTTCATGAAGTGAATGCCGGCCACCATGAACATGAGCAGCAGAATCACCGGGAAGTTGTGTTGCAGTTCCTCGTACAACGCCTGTGGTGTGGTCATTTGCAGCAGCAGGGCTTCGACCAGCAACAGGCCGCCGGGCATCAACGGGTAGCACTTCAGCGCCATGCCCAAGGTGAAGATGAACTCGAGCACCAGTGCCCAGCCGGCCGCAACCGGGCCTACGGTTACCAGCAGCAGCGGGTTGAGCACCAGGAACAGGCAGATAATCGCCTTGTACCAAAGCGGCGACTGGCCCAGAAAGCCATGGGCGAGGGCGCCGGTCAGGGAGCGTGACATGAATATGTATCCTTATAATTCGGCGATGGCGCACGGTGCCGTATCAGCACGACTTAGGCAAGTCGTGCAGTCCCGCTTTTGGCACAAGTGCGGTCATCGGGCTGGGTTAACATCCGGGCCATGAACCTTTCACCCGCAGGAGTGCCGCCCGTGACCGAGTACAGTGCATTCAAGGTCGAACTGACCGACAACATCGCCCACGTTCAGATCAACCGCCCGGAAAAGGTCAACGCGATGAACGCGGCCTTCTGGGATGAGATCGTCGAAATCTTCCAGTGGATCGACGACACCGATGCCGTGCGCGCCGTGGTAGTCAGCGGTGCCGGCAAGCACTTCTCTGCCGGTATCGACCTGATGATGCTGGCGTCCCTGGCCGGGCAGATGGGCAAGGACGTGGGCCGCAATGCGCGTTTCCTGCGCAAGACCATCCAGCGCCTGCAGGCCTCGTTCACTGCCGTGGACAAGTGCCGCAAGCCAGTACTGGCCGCCGTGCAGGGCTATTGCATCGGCGGCGCTATCGACCTTGTCTCGGCCTGCGACATGCGTTACTGCAGCGTTGATGCGCAGTTTTCGATCAAGGAAATCGACATGGGCATGGCGGCCGATGTCGGTACACTGCAACGTTTGCCACGTATCATCGGCGACGGCATGATGCGTGAGCTGGCCTTCACCGGGCGCAATGTGGCGGCCGACGAGGCGCTGCGCATAGGCCTGGTCAACCGGGTTTATGATGATCAGGCCGCACTGATGGACGGTGTCTTTGCCATCGCCCGCGAAATTGCCGCAAAATCGCCAATCGCCGTGGCCGGCACCAAGGAAATGCTCAGCTACATGCGTGACCATCGCATCGACGATGGCCTGGACTACATCGCCACCTGGAACGCCGCGATGCTGCAATCCGAAGACTTGCGCGTGGCCGTGGCGGCGCACATGAGCAAACAAAAACCGACGTTCGCCGACTGATCGGGCCGGGGGACGCGCAGTAAAGGAACCCCCCGACATGTCAGCACGCTGGACTACCGCAGTACTCGACCCGCAAATCACCGGTGGGCTGGCCGTGGCCCGCAGCCCGGACGGGTTTCTGGTGGACGCCAACGGCGCGCTGTTCCCCCGCGACTGGCTCAAGCGCCAGGACCTCGATGTGCTGTGCGAGCACGGCATCGGCCATTTTGACGGCCAGCCGGTGTTCCTGCTGGAACTGCGCAGCGCCACCGATGTACCCGGCTGCAGCTGGCGCGGCCTTCGCGCCTTCATGCTCGAAGGCGACTTCGACACCTACAAGGTGCTGGGCTACGCCGCGCAAATCGGCACCTGGGCCCGCGAGCACCGCTTCTGCGGCAGCTGCGGCCAGGCCATGACGCAAATTCGCTGGGAGCGGGCAATGTATTGCCAGCCCTGCGACCTGCGCAGCTACCCGCGCATCTCGCCGAGCATGATCGTTTTGGTGACCCGTGGCGATGAAATCCTGCTGGCGCGTTCGCCACGCTTCGTCACCGGGGTGTACAGCACCTTGGCAGGTTTTGCAGAGCCGGGTGAATCGGCCGAGGACTGCCTGGTGCGTGAAGTGCGAGAAGAAGTGGCGGTTGAGGTGCAGAATATTCAGTACGTCGGCAGCCAATGCTGGCCGTTCCCGCATTCGATGATGCTCGGCTTCCATGCTGAGTACGCTGGTGGCGATATCGTCATGCAACCGGACGAGATCGAGGACGCCCAGTGGTTCAGCGTCCACGACCTGCCGCCGCTGCCGGCCGGGCGCTCCATTGCCCGGTATCTGATCGACCTCTACGTGGCGCGCCGCTTAGGCCTGCCCGAACCAGTGCTGCCACGCTAGGCGAACGGTCAACGCCAGTACCACGGTGATGAACACAGGGCGGATGAATTTGCTGCCGCCACTGATCGCCGTGCGTGCGCCGAAGAAGGCGCCGACCATCACCGACAGGCCCATGCACAGGCCGACGATATAGTCCACCTGCCCGGAAATGATGAACACCGTCAGCGCCGCGATGTTGCTGACGAAGTTCATGCTGCGCGCCACGCCGCTGGCGCGGACCAGGTCGATGGGGTACAGCAGCAGGGTGCTGACCGTCCAGAACGCCCCGGTACCCGGGCCGGCCACGCCGTCGTAGAAGCCCAGGGTGAAGCCTTGCGGCACTTGCCACTTCTTCTTGATGGGGGCATCGGCATCCAGCGGCGCCTTGGGCGTGCCACCGAACAGCAGGTAGATGCCACAGGCGAAGACGATGACCGGCAGCATCTTGTTCAGCCATTCGGCGGGCATGTAGTGGGCGATGACCGCGCCGAGCAGTGCCCCGATCAAGGTGGCGAACAAGGCAGGGCGCCACTGCGCCGGGTGGAAGAGTTTGCGCTTGTAGTAGGTGAAACCGGCGGTGGCCGAGCCGAAGGTGGAGCTGAGCTTGTTGGTGCCCAGTACCAGGTGCGGCGGCATGCCGGCGGTGAGCAGGGCCGGGGTGGTGAGCAGGCCGCCGCCACCGGCGATAGCATCGATGAAACCGGCGACGAAGGCGACCAGGGCCAGTATCAGCAGAGTTAGGGGTTCTACGGTGAGTTCGAAGGGCATGGGAGGCTTCAGGCAGTGGGCAGGCAGCACGAGAAAGCTGTGCTTCAGCGGCTATGTTAAAGCCTCTAGACTGTTATTGTCAGTGTGGGTTTCGCATACCCTGTACCTAGCTTGTCCTGGCGGATTTGTTAGCTGAGGTTGGGCTGGCCAGTGAGCGCACGGCAGAGGGTGTGCCAGATGTGGACTGCTGAGCAGGGTAAGCTGACAAGAGACTGTCCAGCATTATTTCTTTTTCCAGCATCTTGAGCTCAAGCTGATCAAAACTTAATTGTTCGAAGGGATCAAGTATCGAGCTGTATTTGATGCTGTTACCATCAATGGAGACGTCGCCATTCGCTATGGCGATATTAAATTTATCCAAGGCTTTGCCAAGGTCTGAGATATTTTTTAGCTCTGCCTTTGTTACGCTTGATTCCGCGATGTTTTGGTATGTTTTTAGTGCTGGATTTTTTTCAATGGCTGCAAGTGCCTTGTCACGACGTTGCATTACTGTTTTGCCCCTGAAACGTGATGTCAAGGCGGAAAGCAGTCCATGGCCTGAAGGATCTTGATGGTTTACTGGGTCTCCGTTGCAATAGGCGTAGGCGTTAACTCCACCTATCCCGAAGGGGCTTGCACTGTCAGGTGAGTAAAATCGCTTGAGTGCAGGACTGTAATTACGGTAGCCATTGCCAAGAGGATAGCAATTTGTAGCGGTGTCTTGACGTTGGCCTGTGAAACCCAGGAAGGACGCAGTGCCGAGGGCTGTGTTGCAATATCCGTAAGCCGTATAGAGTTGTTGATGAATTGTTGTTGGCACGGTCAGGGCCCTCTAGCGGGAGAGGTGATTGAATGAGATTACCCTCGAATAAATTGGGTAGGTGTGCAACTGGTAGATTTGCCAGGTGCATATAGAGATAAGTGTGTTGTCTGTACCGGCCTTTTCGCGGGCACGCCCGCGAAAAGGCCGGTACAGGCTGGGTGCATCAGCTACGGATGAACGCCAGCAAGTCCGCGTTGATCACATCGGCATGGGTAGTCGGCATGCCATGCGGGTAGCCCTTGTAGATTTTCAGCGTGCCATTGGGCAGTAACTTGGCCGACAGCACCCCGGCGTTTTCATACGGCACGATCTGGTCATCGTCGCCATGCATCACCAGCACAGGCTGCTCGATACCCTTCAGGTCCTCCGTGAAGTCGGTCTGGGAAAATGCCACGATGCCGTCGTAATGGGCCTTGGCGCTACCGATCATGCCCTGGCGCCACCAGTTGCCGATGATACCTTCGCTGGCTTCGACACCGGGGCGGTTGTAGCCGTAGAACGGCCCGGCTGGAACATCCCGGTAGAACTGCGCCCGGTTGCTGGCCACCTGGGCCTGGAAACCGTCGAACACCGCCTTGGGCAGGCCGCCTGGGTTGCCGGGCGTTTGCACCATCAGTGGCGGTACGGCAGCGATCAGCACGGCTTTGGCCACCTTGTCTTCCGGGTGTCGGGCTATGTAACGCACCACCTCGCCACCCCCGGTCGAGTGGCCGACATGCACAGCGCCCTGAGTGCCCAGGTGGGCGACCACGGCGGCCACATCGTCGGCGTAGTGGTCCATGTCGTGCCCGTCCCATACCTGGCTGGAGCGGCCATGGCCACGCCGGTCGTGGGCGACCACGCGGTAACCTTGGGCGAGGAAGAACAGCATTTGCGCGTCCCAGTCATCGGCACTGAGCGGCCAGCCATGGTGGAAGTGGATGACCGGGGCATCGCGCGGGCCCCAGTCCTTGTAGAAAATCTGTACGCCATCCTTCATGGTCACATAGCTCACGGTCGGGTCTCCTGTGTGCAGGCACCTAAGGGAGCTATTGAGAATAGGAGAGATTTCAGCGTAGCAAGCGCCCGGCCGTCTTCAGACGCGATCGCGCATTCTGTACCAGGCCTTGGCGGCAGCTTCCAGTGGTGCTGCCAGCAGATCGCCGCCGGGGAACCGGCCGTTGTCGATCCCTTGGTACAGCGTCAGCAGGTCGTCGTCACCGAGGATGGCGTCGCTCACGGCCCGTGCTGCAGCCAGGGTCGGCAGCACGCCGTGGCCGGAGAAGCCCTGCAGCCAGTAGCGCTGGCCTTCGCGGCCGACGTCCGGGGTGCGCTGGATGCTGCAGTCGATATGGCCGCCCCAGGCATAGTCGATGGCTACCCCGGCCAGTTGCGGGAACACCCGCTCCAGGTAGGGGCGGGTGGCGCTGGCGACGTCCTTGGGAATGCCCCCCAGATAAGTGCAGCCACCGCCGAACAGCAGCCGGTGGTCTGGGGTGAGGCGGAAGTAGTCGGGCACGAACTGGTTGTCGATCACGCAGCTGTTGCGCGGCAGCAGCGAACGGGCCAAGTCGGCGTCCAGCGGCGCGGTAGCTACCTGGTAGGAGCCAACGGGCAACAGGCGCCTCGACAGACCACGATCGAGGCGGTCGATGTAGGCGTTGCAGGCCAGCACCAACACCTGGGCGCGTACTTCGCCGTGGTCGGTACGGGCGACAAAGCCGTCGCCAGCCTGGTGGTAACTGAGCACCTGGCTTTGCTCGTAGATGCGCCCGCCAGCAGCCTCGAGGGTGCTGGCCAGGCCTTGCGCCAGTTTCAGCGGGTTGAGGTGTGCCCCTTTGGCGTCGTACAGCGCGGCCTGGTAGCGCGGGCTGTCGACCCATTGCGGCAGCTCGTCACGGCCGATCAGGCGCAGGGCGTCGTAGCCCCACTTGTGTTCGGCCTCGTGCAGGGCTTCTTCAAGTATTTTCACTCGGCGCGGCATGACAGCAGTCCACAGGCTGCCCAGCCGGTAGTCGATATCGAAGCCGTGGCGCTGGGGCAGTTCGCGCATTTCGTCGGCGGCCCAGCACATGCTGGCCCACAACCGTTGGGTACGTTCGATGCCCAGGGCTTTTTCCAGCGGCGGCATGTCGCACGACCAACCCAACAGCGCCTGGCCCCCGTTGCGCCCGGAGGCAGCCCAGGCAACCCGGCTGGCTTCCAGCAATGTGACGCGCTTGCCGGCCTGAGTCAGGCGCAGGGCAGTGTGCAGGCCGCTGAAGCCGGCGCCGATGATGAGTACGTCGGTGTCGTGGGTGCCTTGCAGGGTAGGGCGTAATGGGATGTTGGCGGGGTAGGTCTGGGCGTAGTAGCTGGCGACGTGCTGAGCGGACTGTTTGAACATGCCGGGCTTCCATGAAATTTATTGTGGTTATTTTCATGAAAACTTAGCATGTAAATTTCATGGTGCCAATGTGACGGTCAGGTTGAAGCCTTTTTCCGAGGCTGCCGCGGCTTGCTGGCGGTAGCCTTGCTTCCAGCCGCTTTGCTTTTTCCGCCACCGCGACGCTTCTTTTTCCAGGGAGGCGCCGCCCCGGCCGCCGGCCCGCTGATTGTCATGCGCATGCCACTGCACCGCTCGACCAGCTTGCCCATCCACGTCGACTGCCTGGCGACGAACTCTTCCAGGCTCATCTCACCGCTTTGCACCATGTCCAGCGCCTGCTCCCAGATTGCCGTGGTGCCTGGGTCGGCAATGGCGCGCGGCACGGCGTCGATCAGGCTGAAGGCTGCTGGCGTGGCCGCCAATGCCTTGCCGTTCTTCACCAGGTAACCACGGTCGAGCAGGCCCTGGATAATACTGGCGCGGGTGGCCTCGGTGCCGATGCCGGTGGTTTCCTTGAGCTTCTGTTTCAGTCGTGGATCGTCCACCAGCTTGGCCACGTTCTTCATCGCCTTGATCAGGTCGCCTTCGGTGAACGGCTTGGGCGGCTGGGTCCACAGGTCTTTCAGCTGCAGGCCATGCACTGTGCAGTCCTGGCCTTCGCACAGCGCTGGCAGCACCTGGGCCGGTGGGGCTTCGCGACCCTTGGCTGGCGTCAGCGCTTCGGGCAGGGCACGGCGCCAACCCGGTTCGACAATTTGCTTGCCCACCGCGCGCAGGGCATGGCCAGCGCAGTCGAAGTCGGCCTGGGTACGATCGTACTCATGGTTGGGCAGGAACTGCGCCAGGTAACGGGCGCGGATCAGGGTATACACCGCCTTGTGCTTGGCCGGCAGGCGCGACGGGTCACTGGCGGCGGCAGTGGGGATTATGCCGTGGTGGGCGCTGACCTTGGCGTCGTTCCAGGCCCGTGAGCGGCGTTGCGGCTCGAGGTAGGGTTGCAGCGGCGTGAGGCTGGCATCGGCTCGCTGCAGTGCAGCGAGGATCGCGGGTGCCTCGGCATGCTGGCTTTGCGGCAAGTAGCCGCAATCGCTGCGCGGGTAGGTGATCAGTTTGTGGGTTTCGTACAGGGCCTGGGCAATGTCGAGGGTTTCCTGGGCGCCCAGGCCGAATTTTTTCGAGCACAGCTCCTGCAGGGTGCCGAGGTCGAAGGGCAGCGGCGCGGCTTCGCGGACGCGCTCGGTGGCTACCTTGACGGCCCGGGCAGTGGCGGCATTGCCGATGTCGGTGGCGGCCTGTTGTGCCAGGTCCTGCTTCAGGCAGCGACCCTGGTCGTCGCAGGCGTCTTCGGGGGCGCGCCATTGGGCATTGAAGCGCTGAGCGGCGTGTTCCAGTTGCACCTCGATGGCCCAGAACGGCACCGGCACGAAATCGGCGATGCTGCGGTCGCGGTCGACCACCAGGCGCAAGGTAGGTGTTTGTACCCGGCCCACCGGCAGCACGCCCTGGTAGCCGGATTGGCGGCCCAGCAGGGTGAACAGCCGGCTCATGTTCATGCCGATCAGCCAGTCGGCGCGCGAGCGACCTAGCGCCGAATGGTACAGGTTGAACGTTTCATGGCCCGGCAGCAGGCGCGCCAAGGCCTTGCGGATGGAGGCGTCATCCAGCGCCGACAGCCACAGGCGCTGCACCGGGCCACGGTAGCGGCAATGCTCGACCAGCTCGCGGGCGATCATTTCGCCTTCGCGGTCGGCGTCGGTGGCGATCACCAGCTCCCGTGCTTCGCCGAGCAGGCGCTTGACCGCCTTGAACTGGCTGGCAGTCTTGGGCTTGACCAGCATCTTCCACTTGTCGGGAATGATCGGCAGGTCGGCCAGGTTCCAGCGCTTGTAGCGTTCGTCATAGCTGTCGGGCGGGGCGGTTTCCAGCAGGTGGCCGATGCACCAGGTGACGCAGACGTCGGTGCCTTGCCAGCAGCCGTCGCCTTTGCGGTTGGCGCCGAGCACTTTGGCGATGTCTTTTGCCTGGGAGGGTTTTTCGCAGAGGAACAGGCGCATGGCCGGGGACGCTTTATCGGGGCTGATAGGCCCTAGGATGCGCAAGCAGGGGCGCGGAGGCAAGTTTTATCTGGATGGATGTACAGGTTTTTTGTCAGCAAGGATATACA
>NZ_BCBI01000026.1:0-82855 GCF_001320565.1 Pseudomonas sp. NBRC 111132 | reverse complement strand
CGTAGCCCCCAGGCCCGAGGCATTGATGCTGGTTGCGCCCAGCTCGAGTGCGCCATCCTTCGTACGCGGCAAAAGCAGGTAATTTCCATTGCTGGCGGCCATCACCTGTAGATCGCTCCCTGCCAGCAACCGGGCAAACCCTTGGTCGACACTGTATGTCCCCTGCAAACCCGTACTGTGCTTACCCTGGGTCAGCTCGGCCTCGAACGACAGCACCACCCCGGCATCGCTGGCAAAGCGGCTGAGCACCGCGCCCAATGGCCCGCTGGCAATGGCATAGCTGCGAGTGGCTTCGACGGCACGGGCCTGCCCTGCCGCACTCAGCGGATGAATCACCGTGGCCTGCAGCAGCAAGGCGGCACTGAACATGGCAACGACGAGGGGTTTTCTGGGGTAGCAGTGAGGGGTAACGCGGCGTGGCATGAGGGGCTCCTTCAAAGGCCTGTGGTGGCGGTTTGCAGGAGGGGTCGTGTGAAATTGGAAAACCGACAATGCAAACGAGAAATATTTTTAAAAACGATCTGCTGCCCCAATGACAGTTTCAGGCCAAAGGCCGCACCCTCACCCAGAATCGCGTGCGGGTCTCGATCCGCACCGGCAGCGCCTGGGCAATCGCCTGCAACGCGCGCGCGGTATCGTCCAGCGGGAAGGCCCCAGACAGGCGTAGATGGGCAACCTCCTTGGCACACTCGATAAAGCCGGGGCGATAGCGCTGCAACTCATCCAGCACCTGGCCCAGCGGCCAGTTGTCGATCACCAGCCGGCCATTCACCCACTCATCCCGATTGGGGTCGAGCACTTGTGGCGCAGGCAGTGGCCCGGAACCAAAGCGCAGGCTCATGCCCGCCTCCACCCGCAACGGCTCGGTCTCTGGGCGGTTACGCACGGCAACGGCATGTTCCAGCACGTCCAGTTCGGTCTGCCCGTCCAACTGGCGCACGACAAAGTGCGTGCCCAGCGCACGCATCTCGCCCTGCTGGCTGCGCACGCTGAGTGGCCGTGCATCCTTGGCCGTGGTCACCATGATTTCTCCAGCGCGCAGGATGATCAGCCGCTGCTGGTGGTCATAGCGGATGTCCACGGCACTGGCCGTGTTAAGCGTGAGCTGTGTGCCATCCTCCAACCGCAGCTGGCGCCGTTCCCCCGTAGCGGTGCGTACATCGGCCAGCCACAGTGGCGTCTGGCGGTAGCCGGTCCAGGCCAGGCCCGACACGCCAAGGCCTAGCACCAGGCCCTTGAGCACAGTGCGCCGGCCAGTCAACGGCTGTTCCACCGCCAACGTTCGTTGTGCCACAGTCGACGGCACGCTGCTCAACTCGGCATGAAAGGCCTCCAGGCGCTGCCAGGCCCACTGATGAATCGGGTCGCCCTGATGCCAGGCCTGCCAACGCTGGTACAGCGTCTGATAGTCCGCCCCGGCACTCAAGCGGGCATGCCACTGCGCCGCATCACGCAGGGCCTGGCGTTGCTGCGCCGGGCTCACAGTTCGGCATCCAGCGCAAACAGCAGGCACTGCTCGGTGGCCTTGGCGATGTATTTGGTCACCGAACTGACAGACACCCCAAGGCGTTCGGCAATTTCGGCGTAGCTCAAGCCTTCGAGGTGGGAAAGAAACAGCGCCTGGCGCACCTTGTGGTTCAAGCCATCGAGCATGGCATCGAGTTGCAACAGCGTTTCCAGCAGCAGCACCCGTTGCTCGGGTGACGCCTCAACCAGTTCTGGCTCCAGCGCCAAGGCTTCCAGATAGGCCTGCTCCAGCGAGCGCCGGCGCAAATGGTCGACCATCACCCGCTTGGCCACCGTCGCCAGAAAATGACGCGGCTCGCGCAGCGGGTGGGCCACCGTGCTGGCGATCAGGCGCAGGAACGTGTCATGGGTCAGGTCCGCCGCCCGCTCGCGATCGCCCAGACGCCGGCGCAGCCAGCCTTGCAGCCAGCCGCTGTGGTCGCGGTACAGGCAGTGCATGTCATCGTGCGGTGCAGGCGGGACCTTGTACACGCAATCATCCTTGTAACGATGCGGATAAGAATTAGTCGCAATAATAGTGAGATTGCCGATGGAAGGAAACCGCCATTGCAACGATACGGTGGAACCCTGCGGCTACCCTTACCTCTACCGATTGGTTGCCAATGCAAGGAACAGCACATGCCCCTACGCCTGTCCAAAGCCCTGCTCATCACCATCGGCTTCGCTGCGGCCCTGGCCGCCTGCAGCCGTATCGACCTGGCCTACCGCAACCTCGACCGCCTGGTGCCATGGTCGCTGGGTGATTACCTGGACATGAACCGCGAGCAGAAGGCTTTGCTCGACGACCGGCTCAAGGAGCACCTGGCCTGGCATTGCAAGACTCAGCTGCCCGGCTACCTCGACTGGCTGGACCGGATACGCGGCATGGTCGCCGACGACCAGGTTACCGACCAGGCCCTGCAGCAACGCACCCGCGAGGCCCGCGAAGCGATTGGCCGGGTGGCCGAGGAAATCACCCCTTCGGCCACCGAGTTGCTGCGTGGTATGAGCGACAGCCAGGTAGCGGAGATGCGCGCGGCCTTCCGCGACGACATCAGTGAGCGGCAGAAGCAATACGTGGATACCCCTCTGCCGAAGCAGATCGCCCGCCGTACCGAACGTATGGAAAAACGCCTGACACCGTGGTTTGGCGAGCTGACCCCGGTGCAAAAACAACGTGTGCGGGCCTGGTCCGAAGCGCTGGGCGATCAGAACCGAGAATGGATCGCCAACCGGGCCCACTGGCAGCAGCAATTGCTGTTGGCGATGAACCAACGCAACGACGCGAGCTTCGAGCCGCGCCTGGCGACCTTGTTGCAGCACAAGGAGAGTTTGTGGACACCCGAATACCAGGCGGCCTATCAGAACACCGAGCGGCAGGCGCGCAGCTTGCTGGTGGATCTGGTGCAGCAAAGCACCCCGCAGCAGCGGCGGTTCTTACAGGAGCGGTTGGGCAAAGTACGTACCGATTTCAGTGATTTGAAGTGCCTGAAAGGTGCACCCGCCTGAGCTATCACCTTGATGCGGTAGCGGTGTGGCAGCTATCTAACACAAGCATTGGATCGGCTCATGCACGCTGTCGGCTTGGCCTGAAACCCAGGCCATGCCCCTACCATTATCGCGAGGATCAGGTGCATGAACGCTGAATCGACAATCAAAAAAGAGTTCAACCCTTTCATTTCAGGCACGCTTGAAGAACTGTTGAAGACCATAGCGTCAGACGGTGTGATATCAATAGAAGAATACCAGCAGGTCCGCGAAGAAGCGGACAAACGCATGGAAAACCTCATTGGCTTGTTCGGCACACGCAACAGCACGCTGAAAGCCTACATGAACTCCATGGACGTCACCATGCAACTGCTGCAGTTGACAGCGCTACAGGCCAAGAACGCCAAACTCACGGATACTGGCGAAGCGATTGTCCGCGATGCATTGATGGCCCAGGTCGAGTACCTGCGGGCCGGTGCCAACCTCGTACTCAGGCTGCTGTAACAACACCCCAGGTCTCGGCGGACCAACGCTCGCTGAGGCCTAACGCCCCTTGCGCCGATAGGGAAACACATCGATCACCTTCCCCTCGCGTATCGCCGCCTGCAGCCCCTTCCAGTAATCCGCGTCATACAGTTCACCATGCAAACGGCTGAACAGCCGCCGCTGGCCCATATCGGCAAACAGAAACGGCGGAAACTCCTCGGGGAACACGTCATGGGGCCCGATCGAGTACCACGGCTCGCCCGACATTTCGTCCTCCGGGTAACGCGGCGGCGGGATGTGGCGGAAATTCACCTCGGTCAAAAAGCTGATTTCGTCATAGTCGTAGAACACCACCCGGCCATGGCGGGTAACGCCGAAGTTCTTCAGCAACATGTCGCCGGGGAAGATGTTCGCCGCCGCCAACTGCTTGATGGCCAGGCCATAATCCTCCAGCGCCTCCAGCACCTGGCCCTCGCTGGCATGCTCAAGGTACAGGTTCAGCGGCGTCATGCGCCGCTCGGTCCAGCAATGTCGGATCAGCACCGTGTCGCCCTCCAGCACCACCGTCGACGGTGCTACCTCGAGCAGTTCGGCCAGGCACTCCGGCTCGAATTTGTCACGTGGGAAGCGAAAATCGGCAAACTCCTGGGTATCTGCCATGCGCCCCACTCGGTCGACGCTTTTCACCAGCCGGTACTTGTCGATCACCGTGGCCCGGTCGACTGTTTTCGACGGCGAAAAACGGTCCTTGATGATCTTGAACACCGTATTGAAGCCCGGCAGGGTGAATACGCTCATGACCATGCCACGCACCCCCGGCGCCATGATGAAACGGTCATCGCTGTTGGCCAGGTGGTTGATCAACGCCCGATAGAACTCCGACTTGCCGTGCTTGTAGAAACCGATCGACGTGTACAGCTCGGCAATATGCTTGCCCGGCAGGATACGCTTGAGAAAGTTGACGAACTCCGCCGGCACCGGCACATCGACCATGAAGTACGAGCGGGTGAAGGAAAAGATGATCGACACCTCGGCCTCGTCGGTGATCAACGCATCGGCCTCCACCCCATGGCCTTCGCGGTGCAGCAGCGGGATCACCAGCGGCCACTGCTCATCGCTGTTGTACAGCCTGCCGACCAGGTAGGCCCCCTTGTTGCGGTACAGCACAGGCGAAAACAGCTCAACCGTCAGCGTCGAGTCCTTGCATACCCAGTCCGGCAGGTGTTCACGCAGTTGCGCTTCAAGCCGTGACACGTCGCTTTCAAGGTCGCCATAAGCGAACGCATAGTCAGCGAAGATTGCCCGCAACAGGCTCTGGAGGCTGGCATCAAGGCAATAGGTACGGGTTTGCGCAGCGCGCTGGTGGCTGCGGATCGATGGCCGGGTGGTGTGGATGAACATGCAGCCGTCGCTGATCTGGTCATGGCTGAACAAACTGCAGAACAACGAGTTGTACCAGGTCTCCGACAGTTCATCGTCCAGCCGTGGGTCGATCAGGCGGATGTAGGCACTTTTCACCAGAGGCCACTGCTCCACCTCCAGCAGCACCTCATCATCGAATGCATCACGCAACCAGCCATTGACCTCGCCGACCTTCTGTTCGTACAGGTTGATCCGTGCAGCGGCGGCCCGCTGGATATCTTGCCAACGCGCCTGTTCGAAGCGCTCGCGCGCGCCGAGGGTGATGCGGCGGAAGTGCTCGCGATAGTCGTCGAAGCCATCGAGGATCATCCGGGCGATCTCGCCGGCAGGCCAGTGCTGAGTCATGCGGGACACCTCGGTGCGGGGTGAGATAGACAGCTTAGCCGCACTCTCGAGGGAGTGTCGCCAGCACCGGCCTGTTCGAGGGATCCGAATTGCACCGCAAGAAAGCACAAGAATCCCCCTGCCCCCTGACGTACACTCGCGCCCCTGCCCTGTACCCGGAGACCGCCGTGAGCCCCATCGCCCTAGCCCGCCTGCTGACCCTTGCCGCCGTCTGGGGGGCGAGCTTCCTGTTCATGCGCATCATCGCCCCCGAACTCGGCACGGTGCCGACGGCGTTCTTCCGTGTGTCCATCGCCTGCCTCGGCTTGGTCGCCATCGTTGCCGCCGCCCGCGTGCGCTGGGACTTCCAGGGCAAGCTCGGCGCCTGCCTGGTGTTGGGCATGATCAACTCCGGTATCCCCGCCACCTTCTATTCCGTCGCCGCTCAGGTATTGCCGGCCGGTTACTCGGCGATTTTCAATGCCACCACGCCGCTGATGGGCGTGCTGATCGGCATGCTGTTCTTCCGTGAACCCATGACCCTGCCGAAGCTGTGCGGCATCTTCTTGGGCCTGTTTGGCGTCGGCATCCTCAGCGGCGCCGGCCCGGTAGCGCTGGACATGGCCTTGCTGCAAGGCGCCCTCGCCTGCCTGGCGGCCACCACCTGCTATGGCTTTGCCGGGTTCCTCGCGCGCCGCTGGGTCAGCGGCCTGGACAGCCGCCTGTCGGCCCTGGGCAGCATGCTTGGCGCCACCTTGCTGCTAAGCCCAGTGTTCGCCTGGAGCGCGCTCAGCCAGCCGCCCGCCAGCTGGGGCGGCTGGCAGGTATGGCTGTCGTTGCTGGGCCTGGGCCTGCTGTGCACCGCCTTCGCCTACATCCTGTACTTCCGCCTGCTCGAAGAAATCGGCCCGGTCAAAGCCAGCACCGTGACCTTCCTGATCCCGGTATTCGGCGTATTGTGGGGGGCGTGGTTGCTGGACGAGCCGCTGTCGATGGCACACCTGTACGGCGGCTTGCTGATTGGCATGGCACTGTGGCTGGTACTGCGGCCGGCGCGCAGTTGAGGCGGAGCACACGATGAGCAGCGCGTACAAGAAGGTCCTGTTCCGCCTGGAGCAGGACGCAAACGGCTACCCACCGGCCTCGGTCGAGGGCCTGTGGGCCAAGGCCGTGGAAGGTGGCTATGCCGTCGACAACATTCCCTTCCATGTCTACGGCATCGCCCCGGGTGACGTCATCGCTACCCGTGAAGAACAAGGCGAGACCTGGTTCGCCGAGCTGTGCCACAGCAGCGGCAGCTCGGTGTTCCGGGTGATCGTCAAACCACCGGAAACCCTCGACCAGGTGCGCGCCGCCTTGCAGGACTTCGGCTGCAACTGCGAAACCGAGCAGGCAGTGAAGATGCTGGCGGTCGAGGTCCCGCCGCAGCGTTCGCTCGACACCCTGCTCTATTACCTGCTCACCCAGCGCGAGGCCGGCTTGTTGGACTTCGAGGAAGGCGTACTGCACCACGCCATCCCCGAAGAGTTCCGCTAAGGCCTACGCCTCTGCCAAGCGCGCGGCGGGTTTGCGAAACACGAACAGCAAGCCCACCACGATCAGCCCCATGCCCAGCAGGCTGAGCGGTGCCAGGCGGTTACCGAAGATCAGGAAGTCCATCACCGCGGTTACCGCTGGCACCAGGTAGAACAGGCTGGTGACGTTGACCAGGTTGCCTTTGGCGATCAAGCGGTACAGCAGCAAGGTCGCCAGCAGCGAAACCACCAGCCCCATCCACAGCAGCGCACCGACAAAACCGCCGGTCCACGCCACCTGCAGTGGCTGCAGCGGTGCGAACAGCGCGCACATGGCGAAGCCCGCCAGGTATTGCAGCGGCAGCGTGCCCATGGGGTTGTCGGTAATGCGCTTCTGCAGGATCGAGCCAAAGGTCATGCTGACCAGCGCCAGCAGGGCGAACAGCATCCCCGCCAGCGACACCCCGCCCAGGTTGATGCCCTGGTAGACCACCATGATCAAGCCGCCCAGCCCCAACCCCAGGCCGAACAGGCGGCTCCAGGAGCGCTGACGCTCCATCAGCACCACGGTGAGAATCGGCTGTACCCCCATCACCGTGGCCATGACGCCAGGGGTGACGTGGGTGTTGAGCGCCAGCAAGTAGAAGATCTGGTAAGCGCCGAGCAGCACACACCCAGTACCCAGGGCGCGCAGAATGCCCCCGCGTGTACGCGGCCAGCGCAGCCCCAGCAGCGGGCTGACCATCAACAGGCCGGCCAGGGCCAGCGCCGAGCGCAACAGCAGAAAGGCGAACGGGCTGGCATGCGCCAGGCCCAGCTTGGAGACGATCGCCCCGCTGCTCCACAGCAGGACGAACAGGCTGGTAGTGGCCGCCGAGGCCACGGATGCTTTGTTAAAGACAGACATGTATTGCCACCTGATATAGGCAGATAAGCCAAACGGACGGCGTGCGCTTCAGCGAGGGAAGTAGCCGACCGTGTTCAGTAGGTTGCGTGTGCGAAAGGGAGCGGCCAGAAGCCGATCAGCCCAGCACGACCACGCAAGGAGGCGGAGCTACGCCGCCTACAACGCCACTGACAGGTGGTGGGTAATGACTGATCATGACCGGCTGCTGGCTACCACGCACGACCATGCCCGCGACGGGCGCGATGGCAAAGCATGGGGTGGAAGGGCTGGCTGGCATGAACAGGTCTTCGGGAAGAGAACAATGGGTTGGACTATAGCCCGGCGACTCACGGCTGACAACCTCGTCGGTATAGGTGCGGCGCCAGTGCTGGTTAATTTTCCACCGCCCCGGCTCGTCTGAATGCGAAACGCAGCCCGCATTCACCCGTTTCGAGGATCACCAATGAACGTATCCACC
The DNA here is from genome assembly GCF_001320565.1 of Pseudomonas sp. NBRC 111132. Taxonomy (NCBI): domain Bacteria; kingdom Pseudomonadati; phylum Pseudomonadota; class Gammaproteobacteria; order Pseudomonadales; family Pseudomonadaceae; genus Pseudomonas; species Pseudomonas sp. NBRC 111132. The sequence continues at coordinate 74,751 of NZ_BCBI01000026.1, read as the reverse complement.
TGGCTCTACCGGCCAGCCCAGATCACCTGCCTGCTGCTGGTCAGCGCCTACGCCCACGCCGCCAAGCCCGGCGACGTGTTCAAAGACTGCAAGGACTGCCCGGAAATGGTCGTGCTGCCCGCCGGCAGCTACGTGATGGGTGCGCCCGACGACGAAGTCGGCCGCCAGCCCGACGAAGGCCCATTGCACACCGTGACCTTCGCCAAGCCGTTCGCCATGAGCCGCTACCAGGTTACCGCCGGCGAACTGGATGCCTATATCAAGGCCACCGGCACCGTCATCAAAAGCGGTGACGACCGCCCCGGCCGCTGGTGCGAGGCCAGCAAGCCGACCTACAAGCAAGGCCCCCGCCAGCCGGCGGTGTGCGTCGACTACGACGAAGTGCAGGCCTACGCCCAGTGGCTGGCCAAGACCACCGGCAAACCCTACCGCATGGTCAGCGAGGCCGAGCGCGAATACGCCGCCCGCGGTGGTTCCACCGGGCCGTTCCCCTTCCCCTTCGACGAGCCGGGCAAGTATGAGATCAGCAAGCACGCCAACACCTACGGCCCCCGCGACGGCTACACCTACACCGCGCCGGTGGGCAGCTACCCGGCCAATGCCTTCGGCATGTACGACATGCACGGCAACGTCTACGAGTGGGTTGCCGACTGCTACCACGAAAGCTACGAAGGCGCCCCCAGCGACGGCAGTGCCTGGATCCAGGACCCCACGTGCATCCGCGCGCACATGCGTGGCAACGACTGGGGCGAGCCGCCGATCTTCTCGCGCTCAGCCAACCGCAACGACCGCCTCAAGACCACCCGCGGCGACTTCCTCGGTTTTCGTGTAGCACGCGAATTGTGAAGTTGTGACGCGGTTAACGCAGCAGTGGTGAAAAATACAGTCAATAAGAATCGTTCCGGTTTTTCACGGTTGCTGCGTCACATACCAGACATAGAAAAAAACCCCTCTGCCAACGAGACCGCAATAGATGTCCAAGTCCTTGCCCGGCCCGCTCAACCCGCTTGCCAAAGCGTTACTGATCCGTCACTCCCTTCGCCCCCGGCACGCGTTGTCTCGCGTCGGTCTGGGCCTGGCGCTGTCCACGGCGCTGGTTGCCCAGGTGCAGGCACAGGAGTGGACCCTGGATATTCCGGCACAGTCGATGAATTCGGCGTTGCAGGCACTGGCCAAGCAGACCGATATGCAATTGCTGTATAGCCCGGAGGACATCAGCGGGCTGCGTTCCACGGCGCTCAAGGGCCGGCATGACCTGCAGTCCTCGCTGCGCACCCTGCTGCAGGGGACCGGGCTGCGTTATCAGATCGATGGCAACACCGTGACCGTGACGGCGAGTTCGGCGGGAAAGGACGGTCAGGTCGAGCTTTCGGCGACCAACGTCAATAGCACTGGCCTTGGCGCCACTACCGAAGGCACTGGTTCCTACACCACGGGTGTGACCAATACAGCCACCAAAATGAACCTGTCGATCCGCGAGACGCCACAGACCATCACTGTGGTGACCCGCCAGCGAATGGATGACCAGCACCTGAGCAGCATGACCGATGTGCTGAAGCAGACACCTGGCATCACCATGTCCCAGGATGGTGGTGAGCGCTTCAACATCTATTCTCGTGGCAGTGCCATCAACACGTACCAGTTCGATGGTGTTACCACGTTTCAGGACAACCAGACTCGCAACATGCCCAGCACCTTGCTGGACATGGCCCTTTATGACCGAGTGGAGATCGTCCGTGGTGCAACGGGCCTGATGACGGGTGCCGGTGACCCCAGTGCGGTGGTCAACCTGATCCGCAAGCGCCCGACGCGCGAGTTCAAGTCCTACATCCAGGGCGATATCGGCTCCTGGGACTACTACCGTGCCGAGGCTGACGTTTCTGGTCCCCTGACCAAGGAAGGCAACGTGCGCGGGCGTTTTGTCGCTGCGCAGCAAAACAACCACACGTTCATGGACTGGTACACCCAGGACCGCAGCATCCTGTACGGTGCCCTGGAGGCCGACCTGACCGACACCACCCTGGTTCGCTTCGGCATTGACCGGCAAACTTACAAGGTCAACGGTGCCTCGGGTGTTCCACTCATTTTCACCAACGGCCAGCCCACCCACTTTTCTCGTTCGAAAAGTTCCGACGCTCGCTGGGGTTATGACGACTACGAAACCACCAACTACACCATGACGCTCGAACAGCAACTGGCCAACGACTGGCAGTTGAAAGTCTCGACCCTGTACATGGACGTTGATCGCAATACGTTCTCTTCCTACGTTTCGACAAGAACCAACAGGTCATACCTGGAACCGGATGGCTCAACAACCATCAGTGCTGGCGTGGCCTCGGCGGATCAATACCAAAAAGGTGTTGACGCCTCCCTGCAAGGGCCGTTTCAACTGTTTGGCCAAAGTCACGAACTCATTTTTGGCTACAACTATCTTGAGTACGAGAACAAACATCGCGAATACGCCGGGCCTGATCAGGATATCAACTACTTCACGTGGGAAAACGTGACCCCAAAACCCGGTAAAGACGAGCTTTCGCCAAGCATCAAATATGACATTTTCAACCGCCAAAGCGGTTACTACCTAGCCGGGCGGTTCAACTTCACCGATGACCTGCATCTGATTCTGGGCGCGCGAGCTTCCGACTACCGCTTCGACTACAGCCTTGGCATCATCGACAGCCCCGATGCGCCGACCACCTACAACATGAAAGAGCATGGTGTAGTGACGCCGTATGCGGGGTTGGTCTATGACCTGACCCATGAGCAATCGGTGTACGTCAGCTACACCGACATCTTCAAGCCACAAAGCAATATCGACGCCAGCGGCAAACCACTTGACCCGGAAGTCGGCAAGAACTACGAAATGGGCTGGAAAGGCGAATTCCTGGATGGCCGCTTGAACGCCAACGTTGCCATCTACCTGGTACAAAGGGATAACTTCGCCGAAGAGACCACCGAACCTGCACCCAACGGCGGTAATGCCTACAAAGCAGTGGATGGTGCGCAAACCAAAGGCGTGGATCTGGAACTCTCGGGCGAAGTGCTACCTGGCTGGAACGTTTTCACCGGCTACAGCCACTCCCGCACCGAGGATGCTGACGGCAACAGGCTGACCACCCAACTGCCAATGGACACCTTCCGCCTCTGGAACACCTACCGCCTGCCAGGCGAATGGGACAAGCTGACTGTGGGTGGGGGCGTGAACTGGAACTCCAAATCCACACTGCAATATGCGCGCTATAACAGCCACGTCACCCAGGATGACTACTTCGTCACCAGCCTGATGGCTCGCTACCGCATCAACCAGAACCTGGCGGCCACGCTTAACGTCAACAACGTATTCGACAAGAAGTACTATGCAGGCATGGCCGGCAGTTATGGCCACTACGGTGCACCACGCAACGCTACGGTGTCACTGCGCTACGACTTCTGAGCCGCGCTGGCCAGACCCACGCAAGTCCTGGGTCTGGCCACACACTCCCCGCGTCACCTCCCCGTCACTGCGTTCAACTTCCCGCCGCACACCTAAAGCGCTGCCCTTGCGCATGTTTACCCAGGACAGCAAGGTCACGTCTACGCGCTGAGCAAACGACATCGCCCCACGCCGACAGCCTGTGTGCTGTCGGCGTGGGGCGAGAGGTGATGGTGCCCTGTAAACCTGACAGTGACCGTTACTCGACCATGGAGCCCTCTTTCAACCAGTGCATGGCCAGACCGTCGATAACTTCACGCTGCCTGAGAATGTCGTAGTGCCCTGCCTCCACTGCATGGCTTGCCTTCGTTGCGAAAGCCCAGGCCGCGTCGCCATTGCGGCCCGCCCACCAGCATGTCGCCAAGGCTTGGGTGGGAGGCAGGCTGGTCAGGTTCAATGACAAGGCTTTCAGACGCATCGCCACCGCAAAGGTATGGGCCAGCTCCGAACTGTCGATATCGACATAAAGCGATGGCTCGGCCTGCGCAGCACGAACGGCCTCGATGGCACCCTGCAACGTCGAAACGTCCGTCCCCACGGCCAGCTCAGGTACTGCCAGGCGGTCTTTTGGCACACCCAGCAATACACTGAGGAAGCCCTGCAAATCCTCCGTCCAGTCCTCGGCCACCTCGATATGCAATGCACAGGGCACGAAGCTGTCCACCAGGCCGAGCAATGCTACCGTCTGGCCCTGACGCTCCAGCTCCTTGGTTACCAGCACCGCCAGGGTTCCCCCCAACGACCAGCCTGCCAAGCGGTATGGGCCTGCCGGCTGCTTCTGGCGGATGTATTGGGCATAGTCGATGGCCATCGCCTGCAACGATTCATCTTGCCACGTGCGGTCGAGCAGCATTCGGCACTGCACGCCATAAACACTGCAATGCCCCTCCAGGCGACGCGCCAGCGGCTCATAATCGAATACCGTGCCGAAACCTGCATGCAGGCAGAACAACGGTGTGGCATGGGCCACGCGGGTGTTGAGCAACAACACAGGATCCAGGCAGGCTTCATCCGCCGAATAACCTGACAGCTCACCAATGGTCGGTTTGGCCATCACGTCACGCAACTTCAGATCCAGCGCCAAATCGCTGTGCGCACGCACTTTGGAGAGCATTTTCAGCACCCGAAGCGAATCCCCCCCCAGCTCGAAGAAGTTGTCGTCGACTCCAATCGACTCAACACCCAGCACGTCTTGCCAGATGTGCGCCAAGGCCAACTCGGCTTCATTGCGCGGTGCCCGGTGCTGCCGATGCGCGGCAAAATCAGGCGCCGGCAGCGCCTTGCGGTCGACCTTGCCATTGGGCGTCAACGGCATCGCCTCCAGCACCACCAGTTGCGCCGGGACCATGTAGTCCGGCAGCTCGGTACGCAGGGCTTCACGCAGTTGTGCCGGGTTCGTATTCTCGCTGCCACTGACCACATAACCCACCAGCTGCTTGCCGGTGGCGCCTTCACGCGCCACCACAACCGCATCACGGACATCGGCCAAGTTGCGCAAGCGCGCCTCGATCTCGCCCGGCTCGATACGGAACCCGCGGATTTTCAACTGGTTGTCCAGCCTGCCGATGAAGTCCAAGGTGCCATCGGCACGGCGGCGTACGCGGTCACCAGTGCGATAAAGACGCGCGCCTTCCGCGAACGGGTCCGCGACAAAACGCTCGGCGGTAAGCGCTGCACGCTGGTGATACCCCCGCGCCAGCCCTTCACCGCCGATATAGAGCTCACCCGCCACGCCATCAGGCAACGGGTTGAGGTCCTGGTCGAGTACCTGCAAGGTCCGCAGGCCCACACGATCGCCAATCGGCGCATACACCGCCTGACAGGACTGATCGGCCGATACCTTCCACAGCAGGGGTGTCACCACCGTCTCGGTAGGCCCGTACCCGTTGGTCAGGTACTGTGGCCTTAGCGTGCGCTTGACCAGCTCGAACAACGCATCGGGCACCGCATCGCCACCAAAGCAGTAGATACGCACTGGCGGTGCAACCTGTTGCTGGCTCTCGCCGAACTCGGCCAACTGCTGCAGATACGCCGGAGGGAAGCAGGCGATATCGATGCGTTGCTCATGCAGCACCTGCCAGGTTTCCTCTGCCGTCCACAGGCGATTGCCACGGATCACCAGGCAGCCACCCGACGACAGCGTCGACAGCCAGCGCTCTTGCGCGCCGTCGAAAGCGAATGACATGAACAGCAGCTCACGGGTGCTTTCGTCCATCTCATAAAGTTCGGCAATGGCTTGGCAGTGCATGCGGATCTGCCCATGGCTGACGGCCACCCCCTTGGGCTTGCCAGTCGAACCCGAGGTGTAGATCAGGTACGCCAGGTTGTCATCTTCCACCCGCGCGCGTGGCACACCGTCAGGCAGGCCCGCCAGCGCCAGGCGGTCAAGCTCTACGATTCGCCCAACCGTGTCGAAACGCTGGCTCAAGGCACTGTTGGTCAGCAGCAGGTGCATGGCCGAGTCTTCGACAATCCATTGCAAACGGTCCTGCGGATAATCAATGTCCAGCGGTACATAGGCAGCACCGGTCTTCATCACGGCAAGGAAGGCAACGATCACCTCGACCGAACGCTCCAGGGCAATACCGACCGTACTCTCCGGCTTGGTGCCCAAGGCGATCAGATGGTGCGCCAGGCGGTTGGCGCGCTGGTCGAGTTGCGCATAGCTCAACTGCTGATCACCACATACGACGGCCAGGGCGTCAGGCCGCAACCGAGCGTGCTCGGCAATGCTCCGGGCCAGATGCGCAACATGCGTCGTAGCTGCCGCCAGCGTGTTGCGCTGACGGGCCTGCTGGCTCTGCTCCAGTGTCAGCATGTCGAGGCTGCCCAGCGTGGCATCCGGGTTATCCAGCATGCCCTCGAGCAGCCGCTCGAAGCTGCCGCGGATAACAGCCACTGCGGCCTCGCTGAAGCTGCCACGCAGGTACATGAACTCTACCGAAAGCGTCTCGCTCAAGTGCACGGCCAGGTCCATCGCATAGTTGGTGACGCCGCGCTCGCTCACAGCACCAAACTGCAACGCACTGTCGCCACTGTCGTTCAGGCGTTCGTCCAGCGGGTAGTTCTCGAACACGATAATGCTATCGAACAACGGTTGCCCCGGGCGCCCCGCCCAGCGCTGAACATTCGACAGCGTGGCATGTTCATGGTCACGCAGCTCAAGGTTGTAGGCTTGCAGTTGCTGCAACCAGTCGTTGACACGCCAATGTGCAGCAGGCGCCTGGACGACAGGCAGTGTGTTGATGAACAAACCGAGCATGTTGTCCACCCCCGGCAAATTCGCCGGCCGGCCAGCCACGGTGGCGCCAAAACAGACAGCCTGCTGCCCGCTATAGCGCTGCAGCAGCAGCAACCAGGCAGCCTGTACCAGCGTATTGGGCGTTACCCGCAAGCGTTGAGCCTGGGCGCGCAGGCGCTCGGTTCGCCTGGCATCCCAATACAGGTACAGCGCGGCATGCCCAGGCAAGTTGGCATCCGGTCGTGGCAGCAACGTCTGCTCCAGCAGGGTCGAGCTTTCAAGGCTGCCAAGCTTGCGCGTCCAGAACGCCTCCAGCTCATCCTGGGGCTGCGCCTCGAGCCAGCGGATATAGTCTCCGAAGCGCGGTACCAGGGTATCCAGCGCTTGCCCGTGATAAGCCTGGAACACTTCACCCAACAGCCGCGAGTTGCTCCAGCCATCCATCAGGATGTGATGGCGGGTCCAGATCAGTTGCATGCGCTGTTCATCCAGGCGCACCAGCGTTACCCGCATCAACGGTGCCTGCGACAGGTCGAAGGCCAGCTCGGCATCAGCATCGACCAGTGCCTGCAAAGCGTCGGCCTGGTCATCACGCGCACGCCAGTCCAGCACACGGATCGGCAGCTCGACATGGCGATGGACGATTTGCAGTGGCTGTGCCAGTTGCGCGTCTGACCAGAAGCTGGTGCGCAGAATGTCATGACGCGCCACCACCTGCTTCCATGCCTGGGTGAAGCGTTCGATATCCAGGCCGTCGACCGCAACCGATGTCTGGTTGAGATAGAGCGCAGCGTCCCCTCCCTGGTCGCTGTAGAACAACATGCCTTGCTGCATCGGCGACAGAGGGTAGATAGCGTCAACCTGCGCCACCGGCACCGGCAAGTGCTGCAACTGCGTCTGGGTCAGGCCGGCCAGCGAAGGTTGTTGGCTACTTGTCACCGGGTCATCGGCAACCTGCTCACCCACCTCGGCTACAGCGGCCAATTGCTCAACGGTCTGATACTGGAACAATTGCTTGGGTGTGAAGCGGATACCCGCCTGGCGCGCGCGACTCACCACTTGTATCGAAATGATCGAGTCACCACCGAGCTCGAAGAAGTTGTCCGTTACCCCGACTTGCGCCACTTTCAATACGGCACCCCAGATATCCGCCAACTGCCGCTCGAGCGCGTTGCGCGGAGCCACATGCTCGCCCTGCGACTGCGTCTGATCGATATCCGGGAGGCGTTTGCGGTCGAGCTTGCCACTTGGCGTCATGGGCATGTGCGCGAGCAGCATCAGGTAGGTCGGCACCATGTAATCCGGCAAGCCGGCCTTCAGAGACTGCTTCAGCGTTGCCCGCAGCTCCGCCTGATCCGCGCCCTGGTCAACCGCGACCACATAGCCGCACAGCTGCTTGACGCCGGCGTGGTCGACAACGATCACTACAGCCTGGCGAACCTGTGGGTGCGCCTGCAAGTGCTGCTCGATTTCCCCCAGCTCGATGCGGAAACCGCGAACTTTCACCTGATGGTCGGCCCGACCACGGTAGGCAAGTTCACCCTGCTCATCGAAGTAACCCAAATCGCCGGTGCGGTACAAGCGAGCCCCCGCTGTTTCGGCCAGCGGGTCAGGGATGAAGCGCTCCGCCGTCAACGACGGGCGCTGGTGATAACAGCGTGCCAGGCAGCCGTCACCTCCGATGTACAACTCACCCGGCACGCCAATCGGTGTAGGCAACAGGCCGTCGTCCAAGGCACGCAGGGTACGCCCGGCCAACGCGCGGCCAATCGGTACACCGCTATGTGCCGCAGGCACCTGCGCAAGCCGTGAGCAATCGTACGTGGTCGCCACCACGGTGGCCTCGGTAGGGCCGTAGGTATTGAGCAGACGCACCTGCGCCGGCCCATCCTCCAGCCAGGCCTGCAACCCGTCCAGGGCCACCGCCTCACCCCCCACATGAATCTGCTTCAGCTGGCCATAGGCAACTGCAGCGCGACGGTCCAGCGCCAACAAGCGCCAGTAGGCTGCCGGCAAGTCAGCCACCGTAATGCCGTGGCGGATGACCTGCGTGCTGAATGTGTCTGTGTCCCACAGCTGCTGATCGCGCATCACCACGCAGGCGCCCCGTGACAATGGCGGGAAGAACTGCTCGATGAACCCGTCAAAACTGAACGTGGCGAACTGTAGCACCCGGTCATCCGGCGTCAGTCGCGAATAACCACTGGCAACTTCACAGAAGACTGACAGTGCCTGGTGAGCAATGGCCACCCCTTTCGGCATGCCCGTGGAGCCGGAGGTGTAGATGACATAGGCCAGGCTGTCGAGCGAGACCTCACATGACAGCGGCTGCTCACTGCAGTCTTGCAGCCAGTCCTCACCTGACTGTAGCTCGATACATGGCAACTCAGCAGGGACCGGCATGCGCGCCATCGCCTCGGCGTCACCCAGCAGCAGGCCGATGCCACTGTCCTCGATCAGGTAGGTCAGGCGGTCCTGCGGGTAATCCGGATCCAGCGGGACGTATGCCGCCCCGGCTTTGTGGATGGCAATCAAGGCCACGGCCAGCGCCAACCCACGCTCGGCGGCAACCCCAACCAGGCTGTTGGCGGTAACACCGTGCGCAGTCAGCAGATGCGCCAGACGATTGGTGCGCAGGTCCAACTCTCGGTAAGTCAGCTGTTGCTCGCCGAACACCAGCGCTGTCGCACCGGGACGCTCTCGGGCCTGCAACTGGAACAACTGGTGAGCGCACAGGCCCGACGGGCTAACTGCCTCGCTTTGGTTCCAGTCATGCAGCAAAAGTTGGCGCTCTGCATCTCCCAGCATCGGCAGCTCGCCGATCGCCACCGAGGCATCATTTACCAGCGCCCGCAGCAGGTTGCCGAAGTGCTCGGCCAAACGCTGGATAGCCTCGTCGTCCCAACTGCCGCGGTTGTGACTGTACTGAATGGCCAAGGTGTCACTTAAGGTGGCCGCCAGGGTCAGCGGGTAGTTGGTCTGCTCCAGGTTGGCCACCGGACCAAAGCGCAAACCATCGGGTGCACCTTCCTGCAAGGCCTGGGAAACCGGGTAGTTCTCGAACACCAGCAAGCTGTCGAACAGCGCTTCGCCACCCAAGCCGGCCCAGCGTTGTACCTCATTCAACGGGGTATGCTCGAAGTCACGCAAGGCCAGGTTGCAGGCTTGCACCTGGGCAACCCATTCGGCAACGGTCTGTTCGCTGCGCGGCGCACCGACGACTGGGAGGGTATTGATGAACAGGCCGATGTGTTCTTCCACCCCTGGCAGATCCGCCGGACGCCCAGCCACAGTGGCGCCAAAGCAAACGGCAGATTGACCGGTATAGCGTTGCAGCAGCAGCAACCAGGCTGATTGCACCAAGGTATTGACGGTGACCCGGTTGGCACGTGCAAAATTTTCGATGCGCTGGGTCGTCGAGTGGTCGAACAACTGATAGTGCTCACCCTGGCCTGACTGCGGCGCAGTGCTTCGGCGTACTACCTGAGCCAGCCGGGTCGACTCCTCCAGCGGTGCCAGTTGGTCCTTCCAGAACGCTTCGGCTGCTGCCGCGTCCTGGCGTTGGAGCCAGGCGATATAGTCACGATAAGGTGCGGCCGGCGCCGTTGCTTGCTGCCCGGCGTAATGCTGCAACACCTCGCCCAGCAGGCGCGAAGTGCTCCAGCCATCCATCAGGATGTGATGGTTGGTATAGATCAGGTGGTGGCTGTCATCTGCCGTGCGCACCAGGGTCAGCCGCTGCAACGGAACCTGGTCCAGCGCGAAGCCGGTTTGTCGGTCGCTCTCGGCCAGACGTTGCAGCTGCTCCGACGCTGGCTGACCACGCCAATCGTGCTCGGCCAAGGCCTGCACGACCTGCTTGTGTACCACTTGCACAGCCTGGTCGAGCTCTCCCTGCCAGATAAAGCCACTGCGCAGGATCGCGTGCTTATCCACCGCCGCCTGCCAGGCCTGGCGGAAGCGTTCCACGTCCAGCCCCTGAACATCCACGCGCAACTGGTTGATGTAGTCGCCGGACTGCTGTTCGTAAAGCGTATGGAACAACATGCCCTGCTGCATCGGCGACAGCGGGTACACATCGGCTATCTGTTCGGCCTCTATCGGCAGGTTGTCCAGTTGCGCCTGGGTAAGGTCAGCCAACGGGAAGTCCGAAGGCGTCACGCCACGGTGCTGCGGTTGGCGGCAATGATCGATCAGTAGCGCCAGCTCTTGCGCATAATCGTCGGCCAGGTGCTGGATGGTGGCTGTATCGAAAATGTCCCGGCTGAAGCGCCAACCCAGTTTCAGCTCCCCACCGTACACCTGCCCGTTCAGTGCCAAGAGGCTGCCCAACGGGGCACTTTCATCTTGGGTGGCACCGCCGTACTCCTTGGCCGGCACGAACAACCCTGCCTGCTGGTCGAAGCTGGCGTCGAACTGGCCGAGGTAGTTGAACACGACCTCACCCCGTGGCAATGCCGCCAGGGTCGCTTGCGCTTCAGGGCTACCCAAGTAGCGCAGCAGGCCATGGCCAAGGCCTTTGTTGGGTACCGCGCGCAACTGCTCCTTGATGGTCTTGAGCGAGTTGACCAGCCCGGCCTGTGGGCTGAGCCTGACCGGGTACATGCTGGTGAACCAGCCCACACTGCGGCTCAGGTCGCCGCCCTCGAACAGGTCTTCACGGCCATGGCCTTCCAGGCGTACCAGTACCTCGGCACGACCGGTCCAGCGGCTGATCACTCGCGCCAGGGCTGTCAGCAACAAGTCATTGATCTGCGTTCGGTAGGCGGCCGGCGCTTCCTGCAGCAGTTGTCGGGTCAGTTCGCGGTCCAGCTGGGTGCTGACCGAGGCGGCATGGCGTTCGAGGTTGCTGCCTTGCGGGCGGTCGCACGGCAAGGCATCACTGGCGCCTTGCAGTTGCGCCTGCCAATACCCCAGTTCCGCTTGCAGCTGCGCGCTGGCTGCATAGTCCTGCAGCTGCTCGGCCCAGGCCTTGAACGAGGTGGTCTTGGGCTGCAGTTTCAACGGCTGCCCATCGCGCAGCGCCTCATAAGCCTGCTGCAGATCTTCCAGCAGCACACGCCACGACACACCGTCCACCACCAGATGATGGATGACCAGCAGCAAGCGCTGGCCGCCGCCTGGCAAATCGGCCAGAACGGCGCGCAGCAGCGGCCCATGCGTCAGACTCAAGCTGCGTTGCGCCTCGTCAGCCAGCTGCGTCAACGCCTCGGAATCTACCACCGTACGACGCCATAACAGGGCGTGCTCTGCATCGCCGAACTCGGCCTGCCAGCGGCCATGCGCCTGGGTAAACTGCAAGCGCAAGGCATCATGGTGCGCCACCAACGCCTGCACGGCCGCTTGTAGGTGATGTTCGTCCAACACCTCGCTGGTTTGCAGCATCACCGATTGGTTCCAGTGGTGGCGCTCGACGATATCTGACTCGAAGAACCAGTGCTGGATCGGCGTCAGCGGCATGCTCCCCACTACCCGTCCCTGGTCGATCAACGTACTCACCTCACGCCGAGCAACCGCAGCCAAACCTTGCACGGTCTGGTGCTGGAACAGGTCTTTGGGCGTGAACTGTATGTCCACCTGGCGAGCACGGCTGACCACCTGCAGCGACATGATCGAATCGCCGCCCAGCTCGAAGAAGTTGTCGGCAAGGCCCACTCTTTCCAGCTTGAGCACGTCGGCCCAGATGGCCGCGATCTCTCGTTCCAGCTCGGTTTGCGGTGCCACGTACTCGCCCTGCAACAAGCTCGCATCAGGCGCAGGCAAGGCCTTGCGGTCGAGCTTGCCGTTGCCGGTCAGCGGCAGCTGCTCCAGGAACAGCAAATGCGCGGGCACCATATGCTCGGGCAGGCTTGCCTTCAGTTCGCTTCGCAGGCTGTCACGTAGCCTGGCCTGCTGCTCGGTGTCCTGCAGCACCTCAGACTCAACTGGCACCACGTAACCCACCAGTTGCTTGCCACTGGCGGCATCCACCGCCAGCACCGCCACTTGCCGTACCGCTGGTTGTTCGATCAGGCGTGCTTCGATCTCGCCCAGCTCGATACGGAAACCGCGAATCTTCACTTGATGATCGATTCGCCCGATGTACTCGATGACGCCATCGCTGCGGTAACGCGCCAGGTCGCCCGAGCGGTACAGGCGCCCGCCATTGCCATCGAACGGGTTCGGTACGAAGCGCTCGGCTGTCAGCCCGGGGCGGCCATGATAGCCACGCGCCAGGCCCGCCTGGCCAATCAACATTTCCCCCGTGCAACCCGGCAGAATCGGGTTCAATGCTGCATCGAGCAAGTACCACGACAGGTCGGGAATCACCTCGCCAATCGGGCTGCTGGCACCTTTGTGCAAGTCTTCGAAAGTGACCGGCCGATACGTCACGTGCACGGTGGTTTCGGTGATGCCATACATGTTGATCATGCGCGGCCGACGGTCGCCGAATACCTCGAACCAAGGCTTCAGGCTGCTCACTTCCAGGGCTTCGCCACCGAACACCACGTGCCGCAGGGCCAGGCCCTGCCCCGCTTTCATCGCCTCGCAGGCCACCGGGATCAGCGGCTTGAACGCAGAAGGTGTCTGGTTGAGTACGGTGACCTGCTCGCGAACCAGCAATGCGTGGAAGTCTTCACTGGAGCGCGCCACATCCTTGGGTACGATGATTGCCTTACCGCCATACAGCAACGCGCCGTACAACTCCCACACCGAGAAGTCGAAGGCGTAGGAATGGAACACCGTCCACACATCGCTGGCATCGAAGTTGAACCAGTGCTGGGTGGCCGCAAACAGGCGTACCACATTGCGGTGTGGCAACAGCGTGCCTTTGGGCTTGCCGGTTGAGCCGGAGGTATAGATCACATAGGCCAGGTTGTCTGGGGTCACTCGGCACACGGGGTTGGCGTCGCTGTAGCCCGCGAGGCCGGCGTGGCCATCCAGCACAAGGGTTTTCACCCCTGCCGGTACTGGCAGCGCATCACGCAAATGCTGCTGGGTCAGCAACAGATGAATGCCGCTGTCCTGGAACATGTAGCTGAGACGGTCCTGTGGATACTCTGGGTCCAACGGCACATAGGCAGCGCCAGCCTTGAGTATGCCCAGCAGGCCGATGACCATTTCCAGGCTGCGCTCCACAGCCAGGCCAACCAGCACATCCGGCCCGGCGCCCAGTTCCAGTAGTTTGTGTGCCAGTTGATTGGCGCGGCGGTTGAGCTCGGCGTAACTCAGGGAACGCTCACCGAACACCAGCGCCACGGCATCTGGGGCGGCCTCGACCTGGGCTTCGATCAGTTGGTGAAGTGGCCGCTCTGCCGGGTAGTGGGCCAGCGCCGGGTTCCAGGCGCGCTCGATCTGCTGCTGCTCCTGCTGGCCGATCAACGGCAGCTCGACGATCCGCTGCCCAGGCTGGCGAACGATGGCCTCCAGCAGGTTCACCCAGTGCCGTGCCATCTGCTCGATGGTGGCAGCATCGAACAGGTCGACCGCGTAGCTCAACGCGGCGCCAAGGCTGTGTTCGTATTCGAAGGTATCCAGGGTCAGGTCGAACTTGGCCGTGTCGTGATCCCAGCTCAGCCCCTCCACGTGCAACCCTTGCACGCTGCGTTGCTTGCCCTTGGCCTGCATCTGGTGGTTGTACATCACCTGGAACAGCGGGCTGTGGCTCAGGCTACGCTCTGGTTGCAAAACCTCGACCAGTTGCTCGAAGGGCAAGTCCTGATGGCTTTGCGCCCCCAACGCTCGCTGCTTGACCTGCTCCAGCAACTCGCTGAAGGTCATCTGCAGATCGAACTCAGCGCGCAACACTTGGGTGTTGACGAAAAAGCCAATCAGCCGCTCGGTTTCTACCCGATTACGGTTGGCAACCGGCACCCCGACGCGAATGTCCGGCTGCCCGCTATAGCGGTGCAACAATGTCTGGAAGCTGGCCAGCAGCAGCATGAACAAGGTCGCACCCTGCTGTTGGGCAAGCTGCTTGAGTGAATGCACCAACGCGTCCGGCAGCCGAACCTCGTGCCGGGCGCCACGGTGGCTATTGGCGGCAGCACGTGGGCGGTCGGTCGGCAACTCAAGCACCGGCTGGTCATCGCCAAGCTGCGCCTTCCAGTACGCCAGTTGGCGCTCTTGCTCACCCGCTTCCATCCACTGACGCTGCCAGATCGCATAGTCGGCATATTGCACTGGCAACGTTGGCAGCTGCACGTCTTCACCTTGGCTGTATCCCGCATACAGCTGCATCAGCTCGTCGATCATCAGTGGCATCGACCAGCCATCGGAGACGATGTGATGCATTGTCACCACCAGCACATGCTCGTCCTGCGCAAGGCGCAGCAACTTGACCCGTAGCAGCGGCCCCTGCTGCAGGTCGAATGGGCGACGCGCCTCGGCCTGCACCTGCTCCAGCACGTCACGCTCAGCGGCGCTCTGCAGCATCAGGATGTCGAGCACCAAGGTGATTTCGGGGTGAATGACCTGGACGGTACCCTGCGCCTCTTCCCTGAAGAGTGTACGCAGGGTCTCGTGGCGGGCGATCAAGGCTTGGAAACTGCGCTGCAAAGCCTCGGCATCCAAGCGGCCGCGCAGACGCAGCGCAGCCGGGACGTTGTACGTCGGTGCACCAGGGTCAAGTTGCCACAGAAACCACTGCCGCTGCTGGGCATACGACAGCGGTAGGGAGGCTTCAGGCTCACGCTTGAAGATCGGGGTGACGCCATAAAGGTTCACCCCCTGCTGCTTGAGCAAGGCTGCCAGGGCCTGGCGCTCTTTGGTGGACAGTAGCTTTACAGACTCAAGCAGCTCTTGCACAGTAAAAATCTCCTAAGAAAGCAGCTTTTCAATTTCCTCCGTAGATAGACGTTTCAAGGCCTCCAGGGATTTAGCCAGTTCGTTCTGAACGGGGTCCGCCAGCGGTGCCAGTTGCTCCAACTGCGTGCAGTAGTCGCCAAGCACAGGGTTTTCGAACAGTGCCTTCAGGCTGACCGCCAACCCCGCCTGCTCCTGGACACGACCGGTCACCTGGGTGGCGATCAGCGAGTGCCCGCCAAGGAAGAAGAAATTGTCGTTCAGGCCAACCCGTTCGATTTTCAGTACATCGGCCCAGATAGCGGCCACCTGCTGCTGCAGCGGCGTACGCGGCGGCACATGGGCCTCTGCGAGCTGGGCAGTGTCCGGGCGCGGCAGCGCCTTGCGGTCCAGCTTGCCGTTGGGCGTGAGTGGCAGTCTGTCCATCAGCACCAGGTGGGAGGGCACCATGTACTCCGGCAAGCTCTTGCGCAGCGCAGCCCGCAGGTTTTCACGCAGCGTCTCCTGTGCGGCCACATCGGCCATCACGCGGGCATCGGTAGGCACGACATAGGCCACCAGGTGTTGCCCCGCCGGCCCGTCGATGGCCATGACCACGGTTTCGCGCACCGCCTCTTGCTGCAGGCGGGTTTCGATCTCACCCAGTTCGATCCGAAAGCCGCGGACCTTCACCTGATGATCCACCCGGCCGACGTACTCCAGCACACCGTCGGGGCGATAGCGGGCAAGGTCACCGGTACGGTAGATACGCCCGCCCTGCTCATCGAAAGGGTTGGGCAAGAACCGCTCAGCACTGAGCCCCGGGCGTTTCAGGTAACCACGGGCCAACCCGGCACCGGCCAGGTACAATTCGCCTACCGCCCCCGCCGGCACAGGTTGCAAGCCGCCGCTCAGTACATAGGCTGCACTGTTGTCCAACGGCCGGCCGATATTGGCCTTGCCGCCAGCGGCCCTGAGCGTGCAGGTAGAGTAGGTAGTGTCCTCGGACGGGCCGTAAAGGTCGTACACATCGCTCACATGCTCCAAGCGGTACAAATCGTCGACGATCGACTGCTTTAGCGCTTCGCCGCAAAGGTTGATGATTTTTACCGACGGCGGAATGTTGCCGGTTTCGCACAGCTGCTTGATGGCCGACGGCACGGTATTCACCAGCCGCACCCGGTCCCTGGCCGCCAGGTCAGGCAGTTCAAGGGCGTTGGCAGCCAACACCGCATAGCCACCAGCCGACAAGGTGACGAACAGCTCCCATACCGACAGGTCGAAGCAGATCGAGGTGGAGAAAAGCACACCGCACAGGTCCGCCTGGCTGTATACCGACAGCGACCAGCCGATCAGGGCCGCCACGCTGCGGTGCTCGATTTGCACCCCCTTGGGCTTGCCGGTGGAGCCTGATGTGTAGATGCAATAGATGAGGTTGCGGGCGGTGGTCAAACAGGCCAGGTCAGTATCCGGGTAGCCGTCGAGCGTCAACTGATCGAGCAGCAGCGTACGCGACTGGAACTGCGCAGGCATGCGCGTGATCAGGCTGGTCTCTGACAAAAGCAGGATCGCCTGGCTGTCATCGAGCATGTATTCCAGACGGTCCTGCGGGTATTCCGGGTCCAGCGGCACGTAGGCGCCACCCGCCTTGAGGATAGCCAGCAAGCCCACGACCATCTCCAGGCTGCGCTGCATGGCAATGCCCACCAGCACATCCGGGCCGACACCCTGCTCGCGCAGCTTGTGCGCCAGTTGATTGGCCCGGCGATTGAGTTCGCCATAGCTCAGCGTCTGCTCGCCAAAAATCAGCGCTGGCGCATCTGGGGCTTTCGTCACTTGTGCTTCGAACAGCTGGTGAATACAGCTGTCATCAGGGTAGCTGGCCAGGGTCGCGTTCCAGCCTTCGACGATCTGCTGATACTCATGATCGTCCAGCAGGGCAAGGTCGGCGATGCGCTGAGCAGGCTGTTCAATGATGACCGTCAGCAGATTCTGCCAATGCCGGGCGAACGTGCGAGCAGTCGAAGCATCGAACAGGTCGGTGGCGTAGATCAGCGCCGCGCCGATACCCTTGTCATGCTCGTAGGTTTCCAGAGTCAGGTCGAACTTGGCGGTATGGTTGTCCCACGCCACGGCTTGCACTTCCAGCCCCGGCAAGCTGTGCTGCTCACCCCGGGCCTGGGTCTGATGGTTGTACATCACCTGGAACAGCGGGCTGTGGTTAAGGCTACGCTCTGGCTGCAGGGCCTCTACCAGCTGTTCGAACGGCAGGTCTTGGTGAGCCTGGGCCTCGACGACCCGCTGTTTGACCTGGCCGAGGAACTCGCTGAAAGACATCTGCACATCGAACTCGGCGCGCAGCACCTGGGTGTTGACGAACAACCCCACCAGGCGCTCGGTTTCCACACGGTTGCGGTTGGCCACCGGCACTCCGACGCGGATATCAGATTGCCCCGAATAACGGTGCAACAGGGTCTGGAAGCTGGCCAGCAGCACCATGAATGGCGTCACGCCCTGTTGCTGGGCGAACTGTTTGAGTGCATGTGCTTGCTGCTCGTGCAGGTCGATCGCCAGCCGCTCGCCCTTAAGGCTGCTGACCGTAGGTCGCGGGCGGTCCGTCGGCAATTCCAGCACGGGGTCCTCGCCCCCCAGTTGGGCGGTCCAGTAAGCCAGCTGCCGCTCCTGCTCACCGGCCTCCATCCAGCTGCGTTGCCAGATAGCATAGTCGGCGTACTGGATCGGCAGGGTAGGCAACTGCACGTCGCCCTCCTGGTTGTATGCTGCATACAGGCGCACCAACTCTTCCACCATCACTGGCATGGACCAGCCGTCAGCAATGATGTGGTGCAGCACCAGCACCAGCACATGCTCTTGAGCATTCAATTGCAGCAGTTTCACCCGCAGCAATGGGCCGTTTTCCAGGTCGAAGGTTTGACGGGCCTCACGCTCCACCTGCTCGCGCAGGGCATGTTCGCCGGCACCGTTCAAGTGCTCGTAGGCCACGGTCAATGGCAGGCTCGGGTGAACCACTTGTACCACCTTCTCGCCCTGTTGGCTGAAGGTTGTACGCAGCGCTTCATGCCGGACCAGCAACGTGTCGAAGGCACGCTGCAGAGCGGCCCGGTCCAGCTCGCCCTTGAAGCGCAAGGCCGAAGAGATGTTGTACACCGCGCTGTTCGGGTCGAGCTTCCACAGGAACCACTGTCGCTGCTGGGCGAAGGAAAGCGGCAGTTGCGCAAATTCCCCACGCACCTGCGGGATGGGCAACTGCGCCAGGCTGCTGCCCTTGGAGGCCAGCTTTTCCAGAAACAGCCTGCGCTGCTCGAGTGGCAGCCGAATGAAGCGGTGAACCAGGTCGGTGTTGCGGGTATCGGTGCTCATCTCAAACTGCCTCAAGCTCATTCATGAAGTCGTGGAACTCGTCCAGGTCAGCCGTGCGGTCAGTGCTTGCAGCGCTGACCGCGGCGGCGTAATCGCGTAGGTTGTCGGTCTGGAAAATCAGGGCCAGTGGTGTCTCGGCCCCCAGTTCCATCTGCAGGCGCGCCACCGCTTGTGTGGCCAACAGCGAATGCCCGCCGAGTTGGAAGAAGTTATCGGTCAGCCCAACCCTTTCCAGTTTCAGCACATCCGCCCAGATCGCCGCGATCTGCTGCTCCAGCTGGCTCTGCGGGGCAACGTATTCACGCTGCAGCAGGCTGGCATCCGGCTGCGGCAGGGCCTTGCGGTCCAGCTTGCCGTTCGGCGTCACCGGCAGCTTGCCGAGCAGCAGCAGGTGCGCCGGCACCATGTAGTCCGGCAGGCCAACCTTGAGGGCCTCGCGCAGGCTGTCGCGCAATGCGCTTTGGTCTTGCGTGCTGTCGACAGGCACCACGTAGCCCACCAGTTGCTTGCCGCTCGGCCCGTCCTGGGCCAGCACCACAGCTTCCTGCACGCTCGGCAGCTCCAGCAGGCGCGCTTCGATCTCGCCCAGCTCGATGCGCAGGCCACGGATCTTCACCTGATGGTCAATACGCCCGGCGTAGTCGATCACCCCGTCGGCGCGGTAGCGCGCCAGGTCACCGGTGCGGTACAGGCGACCACCGTTGTCACTGAACGGGTCCGGCACGAAGCGCTCGGCGGTCAGCGCCGGCCGCTGGTGATAACCACGGGCCAGGCCCACGCCGCCCAGGTACAGCTCGCCGGCACTGCCGCGCACGGCGGGTTGCAGGCTGCCTTCCAGGATGTGGGTTTTCAGGTTGTCGATCGGCTGGCCGATCGGCACGCTGATGCTTTCGTCTGGCTGGCAGGTCCAGTGAGTGACGTCGATGGCCGCTTCGGTCGGGCCGTAGAGGTTGTACAGGCCGGCCGCTGGCAGACGTTGCAAGGTTTGGCGCGCCAGCTCGGCCGGCAGCGCTTCACCGCTGCACACCACGCGCTTGAGGCTGACGCAGCTCTCGACCGCTTCGTGGGTCATGAACGCCTGCAGCATCGACGGCACGAAGTGCAGCGTACTGATGCCATGGTGATTGATGGTTTCCACCAACAATTGCGGGTCGCGATGAGCACCCGGCTGGGCCATGACCAGGCGGGCACCGGTCATCAGCGGCCAGAAGAACTCCCACACCGACACGTCGAAGCTGAACGGGGTCTTCTGCAGCACACTGTCGCTGGCGTCCAGGCCATAGGCCTTCTGCATCCACCACAGGCGGTTGACCAGGGCCTGATGGCTGTTGCCGGCGCCTTTCGGGCGGCCGGTGGAGCCGGAGGTGTAGATCACATAGGCCAGGTTCAGCGGCGCCACGTCGAGGTTCAGGTTGCCATCGCTGTAGCCGCTCAGGTCCTCGGTATCCAGGTCCAGGCTGCGCAGGCCGGCTGGAATCGGCAGGGCCTCGCGCAGGTGCGACTGGGTCAGCAGCAAGGCAATGCCGCTGTCGTCGAACATGTAGCTCAGGCGGTCCTGCGGGTACTCAGGGTCCAGCGGCACGTAAGCGCCGCCGGCTTTCACGATACCCAGCAGGCCAATGACCATCTCCAGGCTGCGCTGCATGGCGATGCCCACCAGCACATCGGGGCCAACGCCCTGTTCGCGCAGCTTGTGCGCCAGCTGGTTGGCACGGCCATTCAGTTCGGCATAGCTCAGGCTCTGCTCGCCAAACACCAGCGCCGGAGCATCCGGGGTGGCGAACACCTGGGCCTCGATCAGCTGATGAATGCTGCGCTCATCCGGGTACGCGGCCTGGGTATCGTTCCAGCCTTCGACCATTCGTTGTTGTTCCGCTTGGCCCAGCATTGGCAGCTCGCCGATAACGGCATCTGGACGCTCGACCAGCGCCTGCAGCAAGTTGGCAAAGTAGCCAGCCAGGCGGCCGATCGTCTCGTCGCTCCACAGCGCACGGTCGTGGCTGTAGTGCATCGACAAGGTGGCGCCCAGTTCCACCACCAGGGTCAGCGGGTAGTTGGTCTGCTCCTGCACCGCGACGTCGCCAAAGCGCAGGCCACCCGGCGCGCCCTGCTGCAACGCTTCGGCCACCGGGTAGTTTTCGAACACCAGGATGCTATCGAACAGCGCTTCGCCGCCCTGCCCCGCCCAACGCTGCACGTCGTACAGCGGCGTGTGCTCGAACTCGCGCACGGCCAGGTTGCCGGCCTGCACCTGGCCGATCCACTCGGCCACGCGCTGCTCGGCACGCGGCGCGCCGATCACCGGCAAGGTGTTGATAAACAGGCCGATCTGCTCTTCCACGCCTGGCAGGTCTGCTGGGCGCCCGGCCACGGTGGCGCCGAAACACACGCTGGCCTGGCCGGTGCAGCGCTGCAGCAACAGCAGCCACGCAGACTGCACCAAGGTGTTGACCGTGACCCGATTGGCCCGGGCGAAGGCTTCGATGCGTGCGGTCTGCACGCGGTCGAAGGCCAGGCGGTAGTCGCCGTAGCCACTACCACCGGCGCCAGCACTGCCGGCAATGGCCTGGGCCAGGCGGGTCGGCTCGTCCAGCGTGGCAAGCTGGGCCTTCCAGAACGCTTCGGCAACGGCTGCGTCCTGGCCTTGCAGCCAGGCGATGTAGTCGCGGTAATGCGTGGCCGGCGCTTGCGGCGCCACACCTGCATAGCGTTGCAGCACTTCACCCAACAGGCGCGAAGTGCTCCAGCCGTCCATGAGGATATGGTGGTTGGTGTAGATCAAGTGGTGGCTGGCATCGCCGGTGCGCACCAGTACCAGACGCAGCAGCGGCGCGGCGGCCAGGTCGAAGCCGCGCTGGCGCTCACCCTCGGCCAGCGTCTGCAGGGCTTGCTCCAGGGCAGGCTGGCCGCGCCAGTCGTGCTCGCTGAAGGGCAGGTCGACGGCTTTGCGCACCACCTGTACGGCCTGCACCAGCTCACCCTGCAGGACAAAACCGCTGCGCATGATGTCGTGGGCGTCCAGCGTGGCCTGCCAGGCTTGCTGAAAGCGTTGCACATCCAGCCCCTGCACTTCCACGCGCAGTTGGTTGATGTAATTGCCGGCCTGCTGGTCGTAAAGGGTGTGGAACAGCATGCCCTGCTGCATGGGCGACAGCGGGTAAACATCGGCGATCTGCGCTGCCGCCAGCGGCAGGCTGTCCAGTTGCGCCTGGGTCAACGCGGCCAGCGGGAAGTCCGACGGGGTCACCCCCTGGTGGCGGGTATCGCAGCAGTGCTCGACCAGCTCGACCAGGGCCAGTTCATAGGCGTTAGCCAAGCCTTCGATGGTTTCCGGGTGGTGCACGTCGGCGCTGTAGGTCCATTCCAGGAACAGCTCGCCGCCATACACCTGACCAGTGATGCTCAGCCAGTTGCCTAGCTGCGCGCCTGCACATTGAGTGCGGCCCGCACTTTCGCCGCTTGGGGTGAACAGTGCGCCAGCCTCACCTGCAAAGCTGGCATCGAACTGGCCCAGGTAGTTGAAGGTGACACGGGCCTGGGCGGCGCGTTGCAGTTGCCCACGCACTTGGGCATCGCCGAGGTAGCGCAGCAGGCCGTAGCCAATGCCTTTGTCCGGTACGGCGCGCAGTTGCTCCTTGATGGCCTTGATCGACTGGCCAAGGTCCACGCCCGGCGTGAGGCGCACCGGGAACAGGCTGGTGAACCAGCCCACGGTGCGGCTTAGGTCGAGGTCGTCGAACAGGTCTTCGCGGCCATGGCCTTCGAGCTGGACCAACACATTGTCTTGCGTGCTCCACTGGCACAGCGTGCGCGCCAGTGCGGTCAGCAGCAGGTCGTTGATCTGCGTGCGGTAGGCTGCCGGAGCCTGCTTCAGCAGCTTGGCAGTGCGCTCGGCATCCAACCGTGTAGCGGCGGTGCGAGCGTGGCTATTGTCCAGGCTGCCCTGTGGGTTATCGCGTGGCAATTCAGCATTGTTGTCGGCCAGCGCTTGCAACCAGTAGTCGCACTGGGCTTGCAGCGTAGGGCTGCCGGCGTGGGCGACCAGGCGTTCGGCCCAGGTTTGTACTGCAGCGGTCTTGGCGGGCAGGTTTACGGCCTGGCCGTTCAGCAATTGCTTGTAGGCTTCTTGCAGGTCTTCCAGCAGCACCCGCCACGACACGCCGTCGACCACAAGATGGTGAACCACCAGCAGCAAACGCTGCTGGCCATCGGCGAAATCGAACAGCTCGGCACGCAGCAATGGCCCCAGTTCCAGGTTCAGGCTGGCTTGTACCTCGTTGCCGGCAGCATCCAGCTCGCCTAGCGCAGCCAACTGGCGCTGGTGCAGCAACGGTGCGCTGCCCAACGGCTGGAAGCGTGCCCGCCACTGGCCATCGCCACGGGTGAAGCGCAAACGCAGGGCATCATGCTGCTCGACCACCGCACGCAAGGCGGCCTCCAGCTGTTGCAACTGTACCGGGCTGGCGGGTTTGAGCAGTACCGACTGGTTCCAGTGCGCCGGTTGCGCCACATCCATCTCGAAGAACCGCGCCTGGGCCGGCAGCAGGGCTACCTCGCCGCTGAGGGCCGTGTCCACGAGCGCCGCCGCTGGCTGCTTGGCCTCGATACGCTTGGCCACCTGCGCCAGTTGGGCGATGGTCTGTTGTTCGAACAACTGCTTGGGGGTGATCTTGATGCCCTGGCGTTTGGCCCGGGCAATGATCTGCAGGCTGAGGATCGAGTCGCCGCCCAGCTCGAAGAAGTTGTCGCTGCTGCCGACCCGCTCCAGCTTGAGCACATCGGCCCATACGGCGGCCAGCTTCTCTTCGATTTCACCTTGCGGCGCCACGAAGCCTCGGCTGACAGCGCCCGGTGCCGGCAGTGCGCGCTTGTCGAGCTTGCCGTTGGCGGTCAGTGGCAGGCGTTCGAGCAGCAGCATCTGTGCCGGCACCATGTACTCAGGCAAGCGTGCTTGCAACTGTGCCAGCAGTTGCTGCTCGGTGACGCCAGCCTCGGCGACCACATAAGCCACCAGTTGCAGGCGCTCGGCATCACTGTCCAGCGGCAGGGCCAGCACCACGGCCTCATGGACTGCGGGCAAGCCCGCCAGTAGGCGAGCCACTTCGCCCGGCTCCACGCGGTAGCCACGAATCTTCACCTGGTCGTCGGCGCGGCCAACGAACTCGATCAGGCCATCGGCAGTCAGCCGCGCACGGTCGCCGGTGCGGTACACGCGGGTACCGTCCTCGGTGGGCACGAAGCGTTCGGCCGTCAGCCCAGGCTGGCCGAGATAACCCTGGGCTACGCCCTGCCCGCCCAGGTACAACTCGCCGGGCACATGCGCCGCCAGCGGGTTGAGATAGCCATCCAGCACCTGCGCGCTAGCGTTGCCCAGTGGGCGGCCGACCGGCACCGTGCGGCAGCCTGGCACGGGCTGGCCGGGCTCGAAGGTGAGCACGCCAACCGTGGTTTCGGTCGGGCCATAGTGGTTGATCACCCGGCAACCAGGGCGCAACTCGCGGATCTTTTCCAACAGGCCCCAACTGCACGCTTCGCCGCCAAGGATCAGCGCTTCGCCAGGCAGCACATCGGCAGCGCGGGCTGCTTGCAGCAAGCCTTGCAGGTGGCTCGGCACCAGTTTCAGCACGCCAACCTGGTGCTGCGCCATGTAACTGGCGAAACCATCCGGGTCGAAAGCCAATTCCTGTGGCAGCAAGTGCAGCAGGCGGCCCGAGGCCAAGGCGCCGAACAGCACGGTATGGCCAAGGTCGGCCGCCGTGGTGGAGACCATTGCCATGCTTGCCTCTGCCGGCAATTGCAGGCGCTCCAGCACCGCCTGGGTATAACTGGCCAGCGCCCCATGGCTGATCACCACGCCTTTCGGCTGCCCGGTCGAGCCCGAGGTGTAGATGAGGTAAGCCGGCTGTCCGGGGGCGACTGCCACGTCGAGCGGGCTGTCGCTGCAGGTTGCCCAGGCGCTGTGGTCGCAGGCAATCACCTGCAGGCCATCCAGGCCCACGAAACGCGAATCACCTGGCTCGTGCAGCAGCACTGTGGCAGCACTGTCGGCAAGCAGTTGTTGCAGGCGCTCCTGCGGTTGCTGGGTGTCCAGTGGCAGGTAGGCCGCACCGGTCTTGAGCACCGCAAGCAAGGCGCTGACCCATTCGATGGAGCGCGGCAGGCACAAGGCAACGACGCTGCCTGCGCCAACACCGCGCTGGCGCAGGTAATTGGCCAGGCGGTTGGACCCTGCCTCCAGCCCGGCCTGGGTCATGAACCGGTCACCCGCACGCACGCCGCCGCGCGCCTGGCCTTGAACCATTGCCTGGCGCCACAGCCCCAGGAAGTCGCCCTGTGGATAGGCCTGTCCGGCCATTGGCAACACTACTGGTACTTCCGGGCAATCGACGATCGCCTGCTGCGGGTCGCGGACCAGTGCCTCCAGTACCTGTCGCAGCGAAACCGCCATGCGCTCGATGGTGGCCTGCTCGAACAGGTCGGTGGCGAAGGTGAAGTAGCCTTCGATACCGTCGGCCTTGTCGGCGAAGTCGAAGGCCAAGTCGAAGCGAGCATCGCCGCCGTCACGGGCAAAGCCTTCCACCTCCAGCGCGCCCAAGCGCTGACGCCCCGCCTCACTGGTGGCCACATGCTGGTTGATCTTGAACTGGAACAGCGGGTTGTGGGCCAGGTTGCGCTCAGGCAACAAGGCGTCGACCAGGTGCTCGAACGGCAACTCCTGGTGCGACTGGGCGCCGCCGATCACCTCTTTCACCTGTTCCAGCAGTGCGGTGAAAGTGGCGCGCTCGTCCACCTGCACGCGCAGCACCTGGGTGTTGATGAAAAAGCCGATCAGGCCTTCCAGTTCCTTGCGGTTACGCCCGGCATTCGGTGCACCGATACGAATGTCGGCCTGGCCGCTGTAGCGCGACAGCACCACCGCCATGGCCGCCAGTACCAGCACGAACAGCGTGTGGCCGCCCTTGCGTGCCAGGCTGCGCAGGGCCTCGGCCCGTTCGCCCGCAATATCCACGCGCACCACCGCACCGCGCTGGCTTGGCGTGGCCGGGCGTTCGAAGTCCAGTGGCAGGCTCAGCACCGGCTGCTCGTCACCCAACTGCGCTTGCCAGTAGGCCAGCTGGCGCTGAGCTTCACCGGCTTCAAGCCAGGCGCGCTGCCAGATGGCGTAGTCGGCGTACTGGATCGGCAAAGCCGGCAAATCGGCCTGCCGCCCCTCGGCCAGGGCGGTGTACAGCTGGATGAACTCCTGCACCAGCACATCGCTGGACCAACCGTCGGAGATGATGTGATGCATGCTCAGCGCCAGTACGTGCTCCTGGTCCGCCACACGCAGCAAGGTCACCCGCAGCAGCGGCCCGCTCAGCAGGTCGAACGGCTGCTTGAGGGCCGCGTCCACGGCCACGCTCAGCGATGCTGCGTCGGGCTCGCCGTCGAACATCACCAGCTCCAGGGGCAGCGGGCACGGGTCGAGGATTTCCTGGTGGAATTCACCCTCCACGCAGGCGAAGCGCGTGCGCAGCGATTCGTGGCGCTGCACCAGCGCGTCCAGCGCCTGTTGCAGCACCGCCTGGTCCAGTGCGCCTTTCAGGCGTACGGCAATGGGCACGTTGTAGGCCGGGCTGTCGGGCTCCAGTTGCCAGAGGAACAACAGGCGCTGCTGGGCGTACGACAGCGGGATGCGCGCCAGGCCCTGGCGTGCCGGCACGATGGGCAGCAGGCGGAAGCTCTGCCCGCTGGCCTGCATCTTGTCCAGGATCTGCTGGCGTTGCTCCACGGGGAGGCCGACGAAACGTTGGGCGATGCGTTGTGCTGCAGTGAGTTCCATGTCAGGCCTCTGTGAATGCGTTCATCATTTTTTCGATATCGCTCAGGCCATCGTCGGTCAGCGACAGGGCCTGTTCATCCAGCGCCAGGGCGAAGGCGCGCAACTCGGGGTGGGTGAAGATCAGCCGCAGTGGGATGTCCAGCCCCAGCTCGACGTTGATCCGCGACACTGCCTGGGCGGCCAGCAAGGAGTGGCCGCCCAGCTCGAAGAAGTTGTCGTTCAAGCCGACCCTGGCGACGCTCAGCAATTGCGCCCAGATATTGGCCAACTGCTGTTGCCGCTCGGTCTGCGGCGCCTCGTAGTCATGCTGCGGCTGGCTCGGGTCAGGCAGCGGCAGGGCCTTGCGGTCGAGCTTGCCGCTTGGGGTCAGCGGCATGCTCGGCAGGGTCACCAGATAAGACGGAATCATGTAGTCCGGCAGGCTGGCCTTGAGGTAGTGCTTCAAGGCCAGGCGCAGGTCGCCGTCATGGCCTTCAACCGGCACGGCATAGGCGCACAGCTGCTTGCCCGCGGGCAGGTCGATGGCCAGTACAGTGGCTTCGCGCACGTCCGGGTGCGCGCGCAGGTACTGCTCGATCTCGCCCAGTTCGATGCGAAAGCCGCGCACTTTCACCTGGTGATCGGCCCGGCCGCGATAGGCCAGCTGGCCGTTTTCGTCATAGCAACCCAGGTCACCGGTGCGGTACAGGCGGCCGCCGCCAACCGGGTCGAACGGGTCAGGGATGAAGCGCTCGGCAGTCAGCGATGGCCGCTGGTGGTAACCGCGTGCCAGGCAACCTGCCCCGCCGATGAACAGCTCGCCTGGCACCCCCACCGGGGTTGGCGCCAGGCCATCGTCAAGGGCATGCAGGCTGCGGCCTGGTATGGCACGGCCAATGGGTACGCCACCCTGGCTGATCTGCTGCGGGGTCATCTGCGAGCAGTCATAGGTGGTGGCGACCACGGTGGCTTCGGTCGGGCCATAGGTGTTCAACAGGCGCACTGCGGTTGGGCCATCGGCCAGCCAGGCACGCAGGGCGTCTTCTGGCACCGCCTCGCCACCGACGTGAATCTGCTTCAGCCGGCCATAGGCTTCCGGTGCGCGGCGCTCCAGTGCCAGTAAACGCCAGTAGGCGGCTGGCAGGTCGGCTACGGTGACATCGTGGCGGTTGATTTCATCCAGCAGAGTCGCGGTGTCCCACAGCCGCAGATCGCGCAGCACGACGCAAGCGCCTTGGGCCAGCGGCGGGAAGAACTGCTCGATGAAGCCGTCGAAACTGAAGGTGGCGAACTGCAACACGCGGTCATTCGGGCTCAGCCGCGAATAGTCACCAGCCACTTGGCAGAACACCGACAAGGCATGGTGATCGATGGCCACGCCCTTGGGCATGCCGGTGGAGCCGGAGGTATAGATCACATAGGCCAGGTTCTCCGGCGCGGCCAGGTTGGCCAGCGGCTCGGCAGGCCAGGCACTCAGCCAGTCGTTACCCGGCTCCAGCACCACGCAGGGCAGCGGTGTGCTCAACTGCAGGCGTTCACGCGAAGGCACGTCGGCCAGCAACAAACCGATGCCGCTGTCCTCGACCATGTAGGCCAGGCGCTCCTGCGGGTAGTCCGGGTCCAGCGGCACATAAGCGCCACCCGCCTTGTGGATGGCAACCAGCGCCAGGGCCATGCCCAGGCCGCGCTCGACAGCCACGCCGACCAGACGGTCCGGGCCCACGCCCAGCGCCCGCAAACGATGCGCCAGCTGGTTGCTGCAGCGGTCGAGCTCGGCGTAGGTCATTTGCTGGTCGTCGAAGATCAACGCCACAGCGTCTGGTCGCAGACTTGCCTGGCGCTCCAGCAACTGGTGTGCGCACAGGCCGCTACAGGCCTGCGGCGCCGGGTTCCAGCCATGGGTCAGTTGCTGGTGTTCGGCACTGCCTAGCAAGCCCAGCTCGCCAATGCAGCGCTGCGGCTCGGCGCAGATAGCTTCCAGCAACGCCTGCCAATGACCGGCCATGCGTTCGATGCGTGCGGCGTCGAACAGGTCGGTGGAGTAGTTGAACGAGGCCGTCACCCCATCGGAACGTTCCAGCGTGTTGAGCGAGATGTCGTACTGCGCACCGGGCTCCAACAGGTCCACTTCCTTGACCTGCAAGCCGTGCAGGGCATCGCTGGATACCTGCTCACCCAGGTCGCGCAAGTGGTTGTACAGCACCTGGAAGAACGGGTTCACACCCTGGTCGCGGTCCGGGTACAGCGCCTCGGCCACTTCAAGGAACGGCACATCTTTGTTGGCCTGAGCCTGCAAGGTGGTTTCCTTGATCGCCGCCAGCAGTTGCGGGAACGGCTGGCTGCCATCGACGCCGATGCGGGCTACCACCACGTTGATGAAGAAGCCGATCAGCCCCTCCAGCTCCAGGCGGTTGCGGTTGGTGACGGGTACCCCGATGTTCAACGTGTCCTTGCGGCTGTAACGCGACAGTACGATGGCATAGGCCGCCAGGAATACATGGAAAAGCGTGGCGTTGGACGCCACTGCCAGGGCCCGCAGGCGCTCGGTCAGGGCCAGCGGCAGGCGCACGTCGAAGCGGCTGCCCTGGTAGCTCTTGACCTGCGGGCGAATGCGGTCGGCGGGCAGTTCGAGCACTTCGAAGTCGTCTTCCAGGCGGGCCTTCCAGTAATCGATCTGCGCCTGCATCTGCCCTTCGGCCAGCCACTTGCGCTGCCACGCGGCGAAGTCGGCGTACTGCACCGGCAAGGGTTCGATGGCCTGCTGCCGGCCTGTGGCCGCCGCGTTGTAGACGGCAGCGAACTCGCGCACCAGCAGGCTCATCGACCAGCCATCGGAGACGATGTGATGCAGGGTCAGCGACAACAGGTGCTCTTGCGCATTCACCTTGAACAGACGGGCACGCAGCAGAGGCCCATGCTCCAGGTCGAACGGGACAAAGGCTTCGGCTTCCAGCTTGCGCAGCTGCGCCGCGTGGTCCTGGCCGCTGAGGTCTTCGAAGCCGATCGGCACCGTGGCGGCTGGCAGGATGCGCTGCCACGGCAAGCCGTCGGCTTCGACGAACACCGTGCGCAGTGACTCGTGGCGGGCCACCAGTGCATCCAGTGCGGCCTGCACCGCCGAACGATCGAGGTTGCCCTGCATGCGCACGGCCATCGGCGTGTTGTAGGCCAGGCTTTGTGGGTTGAGCTTCCAGAACAACCACTGGCGGTTCTGCGAACGGGACACCGGCAGCGGCTGCTGGCGGTCGAGGATTTCGATGTCCAGGCCCGTGCCCTGCTCGCCCTCCGCCACCGCCTGGGCGAAGGCCAGCAGGTCGACGGTGTCGAACAGGGTGCGCAGCGGGATATCTACGCCCAACTGCTTGCGCACGCGAGATACGGCCTGGGTTGCAAGCAGCGAATGGCCACCGAGGGCAAAGAAGTTGTCGGTCAGGCCAACCTGCGGCACTTGCAGGACTTCGGCCCAGATCGTTGCCAACTGCACTTGCAGCGGGCTCTCTGGTGCCTGGTAGGCCTGCAGGGTGGCGACCGGCTCGGGCAGCGCCTTGACGTCGACCTTGCCGTTGGCGGTGACCGGCAGGTGCTCCAGCACCATCAAGTGGGTCGGCACCATATGTTCGGGCAGCCGGCTTTTGAGGGTGGCGCGGGTCGAATCCTGCCAGGCCTGGCAGTCGGCAGGCATTTCACTGGGCACCAGCCAGGCAGCCAGTTGCAATTGCGGCGCCTGGCCCTGCACGCGGACCAGGGCATTGGCCACACCGTCCAGTGCGCGCAGCTGGTTTTCGATTTCGGCCAGCTCGACACGGTAGCCACGGATCTTCACCTGGCCATCCATACGCCCGGCAAATTGCAGGTCGTTGCCCTGGCGTACCCAGTCACCGCTGCGGTACAGGCGCTGGCCGTGGCTGCCGTGCGGGTCGGGCACGAAGCGCTCAGCAGTGAGCGACGGGCGGTTCAGGTAGCCACGGGCAAGGCCTGCACCGCCTATGTACAGCTCGCCCTTGGCCTTGGCCGGCAGTGGCTGCAGGCAGCGGTCAAGCACTGCCACGCGGGTGTTGGCCAACGGCTGGCCGAGGCTGCTTTGTTCGCTCAGTTCGGCAACCAGCACGCCGACGGTGGTTTCGGTCGGGCCGTAGTGGTTGAACACCTTGAGCGCCGGGGCCAGTTGGCGGATCTTGCCCAGCAGGCCTGGGCTGATGGCCTCGCCACCCAATACCAGGCACTGGCTCGGCAGCGCCGCGCGGCCAGCCACCAGCATGGCCTCCAGGTGTGAAGGCACGATCTTCAGGGCATCCACCTGGTGTTCGGCGAGGTACGCGGCGAAACCTTCGGCATCCAGCACCTGTTCGCGCAGCAACAGGTGCAAGGTGTGGCCGCCGCACAGTGCGCCGAACAGCATGGTGTGGCCAAGGTCGGCAGCCGGGGTCGAGACCTGGGCCATGCTGCGGATTCGCTCGACAGGCAGGCGCGCGCTCATGCCATCGACATAGTTGGCCAGGGCGCCGTGGCTGATCGCCACGCCCTTGGGCTGGCCGGTGGTGCCAGAGGTGTAGATCACATAGGCCAGGTTTGCCGCAGCCGGCGCGGTGCGTGCGACGCTGCCGTTGCCCACTTGCGCCCAGTCAAGGTGCTGCACGGCCGCGGGTAACTCGGCCTGCCAGTTACCGGGGGCCAGCACCCGACGGGTGCCGCTGTCGGTCAGCATGTAGGCGAGGCGCTCAGCCGGCTGCTCGGGCTCCAGCGGCAGGTAGGCGCCCCCCGCCTTGAGTACCCCCAGAATGCTGGCGAGCATGCCGACGCTGCGGTCGGCCAGTACGCCAACCAGTGTGTCTGGCCCTACCCCGGCTTTGACCAGGCGGCTGGCAATGGCCTCGGCGCGGGCATCGAGTTCGGCGAAGCTCGCCTGTTCGCCCGCAGCCACTACCGCGATGCGCTCGGGGTGACGACTGGCGGCTGCAGCAAAGCGTTGCTGCACACTGGGCGACTCGGCGGCCTGCGCGGGGGCGCCCAGGGTTGCGGCCAGGCCCGGCAATGCCAGCTCGCCTACAGCACCAGCCGTTTCGGCAGCCAGCGCCTGCACCAGCGCCAGCCACTGCTCGCCAAGGGCTTCGATGGTGGCCGCCTCGAATACATCCGTCGCGTAGGTGAACGCGGCATGCAACTGCCCGGCGCGTTCGTGGGTGTCCAACGCCAGGTCGAAGCGTGCGCTGTGCTTCTCCAGGGCAATGGGCGCCAGGCTCAGGCCGGAGCGAGTCTCGATGGCCTGCACATCCGCCACCTGCGCTTGGTGGTTGAACAGCACACGAAAGAGCGGGCTTTCGCTGCTGCGCGGCAGGTCCAGGGCTTCGACCAACTGCTCGAAGGGCAAGTCCTGGTGGCTTTGTGCACCCACGGCGGTTTCGCGCACGCGCTGCAGCAGGCCGGCGATATCCAGCAGCGGGTCGATCTCGGTGTGCAGCACCTGGGTGTTGATGAAGCAGCCAATCAGCCCTTGGCCTTCTGCACGGTTGCGGTTGGCGATGGGCACGCCGACGCGGATCGCGGCCTGACCGCTGTAGCGCTGCAACAGCAGCTTGAAGGCAGCCAGCAACACCATGAACAGGGTGACGTTGTGCTTGCGCGCCACACCGCGCAGGCGCTCGGCAACGTCTGCGGCGACGGGGAATTCGTGGCGCGCGCCCCGGTAGCTGGGCCGGCCTTGGCGGGCACGATCCAGTGGCAGCTCCAGCGGCGAATGGTCCTCGCCCAGGCGGGCCTGCCAGTAGGCCAGCTGGCGCTCCTGCTCGCCAGCCGCCAGCCAGCTGCGTTGCCACAGGGCGAAGTCGCGATATTGGATTGGCAGCGCGTCGAGTGTGGCCTCGGTGCCGGCCACGGCGGCCTCGTACAGGTGCAGGAATTCATCGATCAGCACGTTCATCGACCAGCCGTCGGCGACGATGTGGTGCAGGGTCAGCAGCAGTACATGCTCCTGTGCGGCCAGTTGCAGCAGGCGTACGCGCAGCAATGGGCCACTGGCCAGGTCGAACGGGGCCAGAGCTTCGGCTTCGGCGATGCGTTCGATCGCGGCCTGGCGGGCGGTTTCGTCCAAGCTGGCCAAGGCGTCCTGGCGCAGCTGCAACGGAGCAGCCACGGCGTCTACTTGCTGGCGCACGTCATCGCCGTCGGCGACAAACCGAGTGCGCAGGGTTTCGTGGCGCGCCACCAGGGCATCGAAAGCCTGCTGTAGAGCGGCCAGGTCAAGCGGACCATGCAGGCGCACGGCCATCGGCAGGTTGTACGCTGCGCCCTGCGGGTCGAGCTGCCAGAGGAACCACATGCGCCGCTGGGCATACGACAGCTGGTCGCGCTCGGCCACCTCCACCCCGGGCGCGATCGGCAGCACGGAAAAATCCATGCCCTCGCCCTGCAGCGCCTTGAGGAACAGGCGGCGCTTGTCGGGGCTGAGTTCGATGAAGCGGCGGGCGAGCTTGAGCGTTTGATCAGCATTCATGTCGAGCGGTGTCCTGGCAGTCGAGCGGTAACTGTCAGACGAAGGCATGGGGGGCTGATTTAGGGGGGGGATTGAAGCAGGGCCACCAGGGGCCCGCCGTTGGGAATTTGGCGCCTGTGAGATCGAGCGCCGCGCGGGCGGCGCTCGATCTCACAGGCGCTGCACCTCCCACGACAAACACCTATCAGCCCAACACCTCGCTGTGCCCCTCGGCCATCGCCACCACCACCTTGCGCTTACCGGTAAACGGCGAGCGGGCGTGGGCCGCGAGCATATTGTCGAGCATCAGCACATCGTTTGTCAGCCAGGGGAAGCTGATGGTGCATTCATCCAGCACCCCGCGCACTTCATCGAGCAACGAATCCTCGATGGTCGTACCGTCGCCGTAATACACGTTACGTGGCAGGTCCTCTTCCTCGACAATGTCCATCAGCGATTCACGCACCTCTGGCTGCAGGTTCGACACATGGAACAGGTGGGCCTGATTGAACCACACGTCATCCCCGGTTACCGGATGGCGCGCCACCACCTGGCAGCGCTGGCGCGTGCGCAGCTCGCCGTCGTCCTTCCATATGCACTCGATGGCATGCGCCCGGCAGTACGCCTCGACCTGGCGCGGGTCTTCGGTGTTGAACACCTGCGACCACTCCACATCCAGGCCGTTGCCATAGTTGCGCACATACATCAGCCCTTTCTCCTCCAAGCGCTGGCGAATGCGCGCCGGCATGCGTCGGTACACCTCGCGGCTATCGGCAATTGGCGTTTCGCCGCCGGTCTCGGCGGGGATGACGCTGTAGAACCAGATCTTCATCGGCCATTCCAGGGTGTAGGCCTGCTCGTTGTGCAGGGGAATGCTCTGGTGCGCCGGGTATTCGGTTGAGGTGTACACGCCCTTGGTCACGTTGCTGCGCGGGGTAGAGCCGAACTCGTAGTTGAGCAGTGGGTGACCAAAGGAGGCGGCAAACTGGCGGAAGGCTTCGGCGCCACCCACCTCGAAGCCGCGGAACAGGATGCCGCCAGCCTGCAGCAGGTGCCGATCCACCAGCGGCTGCAATTCGGTAAAAGCCTCCAGCAGGTCGATCCCCGGCTCCGGTGCGCGCACCAGCAGCGGCAGGTTGCCGCGCGCGGCGTCCAGCGGTTCGATGGCAAAGCTCAGCAGTTCACTCATGTACGGTCACCTCAAGCCAGGGCCGCGTTGGCGGCGAAATCGGGTTGTGCGCCATCACGGCGCCTGACTAGGTGAACGAGCGGGCCCGCGGGAAATTCACCAGGGCAGCACTCACAGGTAAAGCCAGCGCGTGCCGGTTCGTCTGAACGATGTGAACCCTTTTATCGCCCAGGAACCGTACATGACTCGCCAGCTTCTGCTCCTAGCCCTGCTCGCCACGGCCCCTGCCGCCTGGTCGGCGGAGCCATGCGCCATGGAAATCCACGGCACCGACCAGATGACCTTCGACAAGGCCGCCATCAGCGTGCCCAAAACCTGCACCACGTTCACCGTTACCCTCACCCACCCAGGCGACATGCCCAAGAACGTGATGGGCCACAACTGGGTATTGAGCACCCAGGCCGACATGCAGGGCGTACTGGATGACGGCCTGAAGGCCGGCGAGGCGCAGGACTACGTCAAGCCTGGCGACACACGGGTGATCGCTCATACCCGCCTGATCGGTGGTGGCGAGAAGGACAGCGTCACCCTCGATACCAAGGCGCTGAAGGCCGGTACCGACTACAGCTTCTACTGCTCGTTCCCGTTCCACAGCACCCTGATGAAGGGCACCCTGACCCTTGGTAGCTGACCCCGCCCCCCACTTTCACCAGCGAGATCACGCTTCATGAAAACCTCCTCCCCCGGGGCCATCCGCGAACTGCTGGGCCTGCTCAAACCTTACCGCCCGGCGGTCATCGTCTCGGTGCTGCTGGGCATGGTCGGCGGCCTGGCCGTCACTGCGCTGCTGGCCACCGTCAACCAGGGCCTGCACGCTGAAGGCGGCATGAGCCAGGGTGTGATCCTGGCCTTTGCCGGCCTCTGTGTATTGGCCCTGGTCAGTAGCGTGGCGGCCGACAGCGGCACCAACTACGTCGGCCAGAAGGTCATTGCCCGGTTGCGCAAGGACCTGGGCGCCAAGGTGCTGTCGGCACCGATCGAGCAGATCGAGCGCTACCGCACCCACCGCCTGATCCCTGTGCTGACCCGCGACGTCGACACCATCAGCGACTTTGCCTTCGCCTTTGCACCGCTGGCCATTTCGCTCACCACGGTAACCGGCTGCATGGCCTACCTGGCGTGGCTGTCGTGGCCGATCTTCCTCATCACCCTGGCAGCCATCGGCATCGGCAGCGGCATCCAGTACGTGGCACGGCAAAAAGGCGTGGCTGGCTTCAACGCCGCCCGCGATGCCGAAGACAACCTGCAGAAGCACTATTCGGCCATTGCCGAAGGGGCCAAGGAGCTGCGCATCGACCGCCGTCGCCGCCATGCCATGCTGACGCGCAACATCCAGGGCACCGCCGACTTCATCGCCAACACTCACATCCGCGCCATCAACATCTTCGTGGCGGCCAAGAGCCTGGGGTCGATGCTGTTCTTCGTGGTCATCGGCCTGACCCTGGCCTTGCAATCGCTGTGGCCGAGCAATGACCCGGCGGTGATGAGCGGTTTCGTGCTGGTGCTGCTGTACATGAAAGGCCCGCTGGAAACGCTGATCGGCAACCTGCCGATCCTCGGCCGCGCCCAGGTGGCGTTCCGCCGTATAGCCGACCTGTCCGAACGCTTCTCCTCGCCCGAACCGCACCTGCTGCTGGAGCCGCCGGTCAAGCGCGAAACCCCGGCTACCGCGCACCTGGAGCTGCACAACGTCGAATACGCGTACCCACCCGTGGACGGCAACGAGCCGTTTCGCGTTGGGCCTGTGAACCTGAGCATCGAACCGGGCGAAATCCTGTTCATCGTCGGGGAAAACGGCTGCGGCAAGACTTCGCTGATCAAGCTGCTACTGGGCCTGTACGCCCCACAACGCGGTGAAGTGCGCCTGAACGGCAAGGCCGTCGGCCCGGAGGCGCTGGACGACTATCGCCAGCTGTTCACCACCGTGTTCGCCGATTACTACCTGTTCGAAGACCTGCCCGAGCACGAGCACAGCCTGCCCAGCGATGCCACGCGTTACCTGGAACGGCTGGAAATTGCCCACAAGGTCAGCGTACGCGATGGCGCCTTCACCACCACCGACTTGTCGACCGGGCAACGCAAGCGCCTGGCGCTGGTCAATGCCTGGCTGGATGGGCGGCCGGTACTGGTGTTCGATGAGTGGGCGGCGGACCAGGACCCAACCTTCCGCCGGGTGTTCTACACCGAGCTGTTGCCGGACCTGAAGCGTTTGGGCAAGACCATCATCGTGATCTCGCATGATGACCGGTACTTCGATACGGCGGACAAGGTGGTGCACCTGAGCCGTGGGAAGGTGGTCGAGGCATTAGAGCCGGCTTGAGTGACCGAGGGGCGCTATGCGCCCCATCACCTTTACGCTCCCTATAATCGATCTATAGTCGACCTATAATTGCCTATAAACCACGTCTCTCATACGGCCTATAATAGCTCTATAATCACTCTATAATTGACTATAAAGCTGTATGGGAGGCCGTAATGCCGGAAACCGTCTATCACCGCCCAGCGCTAGCATCGCGGCTGTCGAAATTGATCATGCAAGTTGCCGTGGGCAGTGCAGCAAGCTCGGGGGTGTTTCTGGCGGCCCCCAGGCGTACCGGTAAATCCACCTTTGCACGCGAAGACCTTCGACCCGCTCTCGAAGCTGCGCAGGCAATCGTGCTGTACGCCGACCTCTGGAAAGACCTGACCAAAGACCCAGGCCAAGTCATCGTGGAAACCGTGCGTGAGGCGCTCGGGCGTAACGAAGGCTTCATTACGCGGCTGGCAA
The DNA here is from genome assembly GCF_001320565.1 of Pseudomonas sp. NBRC 111132. Lineage (NCBI taxonomy): Bacteria > Pseudomonadati > Pseudomonadota > Gammaproteobacteria > Pseudomonadales > Pseudomonadaceae > Pseudomonas > Pseudomonas sp. NBRC 111132. The sequence goes on along the minus strand of NZ_BCBI01000026.1, from coordinate 37,668 downwards.
AGTCCACTGGCATGGAGAAGGTAACCGTAGGTGGCCTGAATTTCAGCGTGGACAAGATCGGGCTGGGGCAAGATGTCGATCTCACCAGTGCGCTGGTCGCGCTCTCCGACGAATCACGCAAGATCATCGTGCTGATCATCGACGAGGCGCAACATGCAATCACGACCGACCAGGGAATAGCAGCCTTGTTCGCCCTCAAAGCGGCCCGGGACGAACTCAACAGCTCGAAGCACCATGGGTTGCGCATCGTTTGCACGGGCTCGAACCGGGACAAACTGGCCATGCTGCGCAATAGCAAAGATCAGGCGTTCTTCGGCGCTGCGATGGTGCAGTTCCCAACGCTGGATCAGGACTTCATCGACTGGCTTTGCGCCAACATCGATCTCCCCTGCGCACTCGACCCGGTAGAGGTGTTCCAACTGTTCAAAGAAAGCGGCTACCGCCCTGAGTTACTGGGCGCGGCAGCGGATGAAATACGCTTCGACTTCAGCATCGAACCCGAAGCCGTACCGGCACGGTTCCGAGAGCTTGTTCAGGCGCAAGCCAATGACCTTAACGCGAACCTGAAAAAGGTGATCCACAGCCTCACTCCGATTCAATCCGCCGTTCTACGCGTCATGTGCGTAAAGGGTAATGAATACGCACCGTTTGAGGCCCCAACCCTGGCACTGTACGCCAAAGCGATGGAACGGGCGGGTGTGCAGGAAAGCGAAATCAAGGCCGAGGTGCCGGGGGTTCAGCAAGCGCTCATCGCCTTGCAGGACAAGCATCTGGTGTGGAGGGCATCACGGGGCGTATACGCGGTAGATGAGCAGGTAATCGTCGATCTGGTCCGCGCTGATGGCTTGCTGGAAGGGCTTGGCTGAAGGTTCCTGTACGTAGAGCGCCCCATCAATCTGGCGCTCTACGCAGGCCGCAATCAGAACAACCAGCGGTACAGTGCGTAAGCCACCACCACCGCCAGCACCGGCCGCAGCACGCGGTAGGCCTTGGGGTTGGCGCGCTTGAACTGCTTCACGTGGCTGCTGATCTTGTTGCTGAAGCGCTTGCTCCAGGCATACGCCTGGTTGATCCCACCCACGCGCTCGTCGTCGGTGTTCTGCGGCGCGGTGGCACGGCCGAGGAAGGCACTGACCTGGCGGTTGATGCGGGTCATCAGCGGGCTGCTCAGTGGGCGCTCGATGTCGCAGAACAGGATCACCCGCGTAACGTCAGTTTCGTTCTTGACCCAGTGCACGTACGTTTCGTCGAACATCACGTCTTCGCCATCACGCCAGGCGTATTCCTGGCCATCCACGTAAATGCGGCAGGCGTCGGAGTTGGGCGTGGACAGGCCCAGGTGGTAGCGCAGCGAGCCTGCGAACGGGTCGCGGTGCGGGTTCAGGTGGCTGCCGCCGGGCAGCAGGGCGAACATCGCGCCTTTGACGTTGGGGATGCTGCTGACCAGCTCGACCGTGCGCGGGCACAAAGCTTCGGCCGACGGCAGGGGTTTGTCGTACCACTTCAGGTAAAAGCGCTTCCAGCCCTTCTTGAAGAACGAGCCAAAGCCTGCGTCGTTGTCCTTTTCGGCGGCGCGGATATAGCCCTCGTCGAACAGGCGCATGGCCTCTTCGCGGATCTCCTGCCAGTTGTCTTTCAGCACGTCCAGTTCTGGGAAGCGCTGGCGGTCCAGGTAGGGTTTGGACGGCACGCCGGAAAACAGGTACATCAACGCGTTGTAGGGGGCGAACAACGCCGAATGGTTGACGAACTGGCGCAACACCGGCAGGCGGGCCTTGCCGCGCAGGTGCACGAACAGCACGCTGCCGAAAAACACCAGCAAGACACCCGCCTTGGCTGCAAAGGAAAAGGTCATGCTTTCACTCCTTGGGGAAGAGCCAGGGCTGCGCGGCCTGCTCTCCAAAAAATCATCCTGCCATCATAAACCGATCCCGCCGAGGTAAAAACAACCCGGGCGGGATCGCATTGATGAAGATTTTGCAATAAACCAGGCCGCCCAACCTTGCGCCGGATCAGCGGCAACGCCGATTATTGCTGGTTTTCCTGCTCGCTGAACAGGTCGCTGAACAGCATGCTCGACAGGTAACGCTCGCCCGAATCGGGCAGGATTACGACGATGGTCTTACCTTGCATTTCCGGCTTTTCGGCCAGGCGCACGGCCGCCGCCATGGCCGCACCGCAAGAAATGCCGCACAGGATGCCCTCTTCCTGCATCAGGCGAATGGCCATGGCCTTGGACTCTTCGTCGGTCACCGTCGCCACTTGGTCGACGATCGACAAGTCGAGGTTTTTCGGCACGAAACCGGCGCCAATGCCCTGGATTTTGTGCGGGCTGGGCTTGAGTTCTTCGCCGGCCAGGGTCTGGGTAATCAGCGGCGACGAAACGGGTTCCACGGCCACCGAGAGGATCGCCTTGCCCTGGGTGTGCTTGATGTAGCGCGATACACCGGTGATGGTGCCACCGGTACCCACGCCCGCCACCAGCACGTCAACCGCACCGTCGGTATCGTTCCAGATCTCCGGTCCTGTGGTCTTTTCGTGGATGGCCGGGTTGGCCGGGTTTTCGAACTGGCCCGGCAGGAAGTACTGGGCGGGGTCGGAGGCGACGATTTCGTTGGCCTTCTCGATGGCGCCCTTCATGCCCTTGGCCGGGTCGGTCAGCACCAGTTCGGCGCCCAGCGCCTTCAGCACCTTGCGGCGCTCCAGGCTCATCGAAGCGGGCATGGTCAGCATCAGCTTGTAGCCACGGGCAGCGGCAACGAAGGCCAGGCCGATACCGGTGTTGCCCGAGGTAGGCTCGACGATGGTCATGCCCGGCTTGAGCTTGCCGCTGCTCTCGGCGTCCCAGACCATGTTCGCGCCGATGCGGCATTTGACCGAATAACCTGGGTTGCGCCCTTCGATCTTGGCAAGGATGGTCACACCGCGAGGGGCGATGCGGTTGATCTGCACCAACGGCGTGTTGCCGATGGAATGGGCGTTGTCTGCAAAGATACGGCTCATGGCAGGGGTCCTTGGCATGAAAAAAAAGCAGGGAAAGACCTCAAGGGTAAGCCCCGGCCGATGGCCCGTAAAGCCTGTTCGAACTCAGCGGGGCGCGTCGCGGTCAACCGCACATCCTGCCTTGGAGACGCTCCGATGAGAGCCCGTTATCGCTGGCCGCTGTTGGGCCTGGGCAGCCTGATCGTGCTGCTGGTTGCCCTGCACCTGGCCCTGCCCTACCTGGTGCGCGACTACCTGAACGACAAACTGGCCGACATGGGTGACTACCGCGGCCAGGTAGCCGATGTGGACCTGGCCTGGTGGCGCGGCGCATACCAGATCAATGGCCTGAAAATCGTCAAGACCAGCGGCAAGGTGCCGGTACCGTTTCTCGACGCGCCGCTGATCGACCTTTCGGTGAGTTGGCGTTCGCTGTGGTACGACAAAGCGGTGGTGGCCGAAGTGACCTTCGTGCGCCCCGAGCTGAATTTCGTCGACGGTGGCAGCAAACAGGCATCGCAGACGGGCCAGGGCACCGACTGGCGCCAGCAGCTGGAAAAACTGCTGCCCATCACCCTCAACGAAGTGCGAATCGACAACGGCGTGCTGACCTTCCGCAACTTCAACTCCAAACCACCGGTCGACCTCAAGGCCACACAACTGAACGCCAACATCCGCAACCTGACCAATGTTCGCGACAAAAAAGGCCGTCGCGATGCGAGTTTCGAAGGTACGGCGCTCATCGCGGGCGATGCGAAGGTAGAAAGCCGTGCCACCTTCGACCCGTTCAGTGATTTCGATGACTTCAAATTCAGGCTTCGCGCTACCGGCATCGAACTGCGCAAACTGAATGATTTTGCCAGCGCCTATGGCAAGTTCGACTTCAATGCCGGGCATGGTGACGTGGTGATCGAGGCCCAGGCGGAAAACGGCCGGCTAAATGGCTATATAAAGCCGCTGCTGCGCGATGTCGACGTGTTCGACTGGCAACAGGACGTCGAAGAAAAGGACAAGGGCTTCTTCCGCTCGGTGTGGGAGGCCTTGGTGGGTGCGACCGAGACGGTCCTGAAGAACCAGCCGAAAAACCAGTTCGCCACCCGCGTGGAACTCAGTGGCAGCGTGCACAAGCAGGATATCAGCGCCTTCGAGGCGTTCTTGCAGATCCTGCGCAACGGGTTTATCCAGGCGTTCAATGCCCGGTATGAGCGGGGGGCGCCGGATGCCGACTGAGTCGGCGTGACGGGGCATTCAGGGACTGAATACCCGGTCTGCGTTTTCAGTTGCCTAACCCCGCGTTATAGTCGGTGACAAATAAATTCATGTGTTGCCTGTACCGGCTCTTCGCGGGTAAACCCGCTCCTGCACAGGACCGCGCAGCCCTCAAGCTTGCGCCGTTCTGTGTAGGAGCGGGTTTACCCGCGAAGAGGCCTGTACAGGCTTACAACAGAGGACAAACCGATGAAGTTCGAAGGCACCCGCGACTACGTCGCCACAGACGACCTGAAACTGGCGGTAAATGCGGCTATCACCCTCGAACGCCCGCTGCTGGTCAAGGGTGAACCGGGCACCGGCAAGACCATGCTCGCCGAGCAGTTGGCCGCCTCGTTCGGCGCTCGCCTCATCACCTGGCACATCAAGTCCACCACCAAGGCCCACCAAGGGCTGTACGAGTACGACGCAGTCAGCCGCCTGCGCGATTCGCAGTTGGGCGTGGACAAGGTGCACGATGTGCGCAATTACCTGAAAAAGGGCAAGCTGTGGGAGGCCTTCGAGGCCGAAGAGCGGGTGATTCTGCTGATCGACGAAATCGACAAGGCCGACATCGAGTTCCCCAACGACCTGCTGCAAGAACTCGACAAGATGGAGTTCTACGTCTACGAAATCGACGAGACCATCAAGGCCAAGCAACGCCCGATCATCATCATTACCTCGAACAACGAAAAAGAGCTGCCGGACGCTTTCCTGCGCCGCTGCTTCTTCCACTACATTGCCTTCCCCGACCGCACCACCTTGCAGCAGATCGTCGACGTGCATTACCCGAACATCAGCCAGTCGCTGGTCAGTGAGGCGCTGGATGTGTTCTTCGACGTACGCAAAGTGCCGGGCCTGAAGAAAAAGCCGTCCACCTCCGAGCTGGTCGACTGGCTCAAGTTGCTGATGGCCGACAATATCGGTGAAGCGGTGTTGCGCGAACGCGACCCGACCAAGGCCATTCCGCCGCTGGCCGGTGCGCTGGTGAAGAACGAGCAGGACGTGCAACTGCTCGAGCGCCTGGCCTTCATGAGCCGGCGCGGCAACCGCTGACAGGAGCCGGGCCATGCTGCTCAACCTGTTCAATGAAATGCGTGCGGCCAAGGTGCCGGTATCGGTACGCGAGTTGCTGGACCTGCATCAGGCCCTGCAAAAGCACGTGGTGTTCGCCGACATGGACGAATTCTACTACCTCGCCCGCGCCATCCTGGTGAAGGACGAACGCCATTTCGACAAGTTCGACCGGGCCTTTGCCGCCTACTTCAAAGGCCTGGAAAACCTCGACCGGCATATCGAGGCACTGATCCCCGAAGACTGGCTGCGCAAGGAGTTCGAGCGCTCGCTGAGCGAGGAAGAACGCGCGCAGATCCAGTCGCTGGGCGGCCTGGACAAGCTGATCGAGGCATTCAAGAAACGCCTTGAAGAGCAAAAGGAACGCCACGCTGGCGGCAACAAGTGGATCGGTACCGGCGGCACCAGCCCGTTCGGCTCGGGCGGTTTCAACCCCGAAGGCATTCGCGTTGGCGAGGCCGGTAAACGCCAAGGCAAAGCGGTAAAGGTGTGGGACCAGCGCGAGTACAAGAACCTCGACGATCAGGTGGAACTGGGCACACGCAACATCAAGCTGGCCCTGCGCCGGCTGCGCAAGTTCGCCCGTGAAGGCGCCGCCGAAGAGCTGGACATCGACGGCACCATCGACCACACCGCGCGTGACGCAGGGTTGCTGAACATCCAGATGCGCCCGGAACGGCGCAACACCGTCAAGCTGCTGTTGCTGTTCGATATCGGCGGCTCGATGGACGCCCACATCAAGGTCTGCGAAGAGCTGTTCTCAGCCTGTAAAACCGAGTTCAAGCACCTGGAGTACTACTACTTCCACAACTTCCTCTACGAGTCGGTGTGGAAGAACAACCTGCGCCGCACCTCGGAGCGGTATTCCACCTTCGACCTGCTGCACAAGTATGGCGACGACTACAAAGTGATTTTCGTCGGCGACGCGGCCATGGCGCCCTACGAAATCACCCAGCCAGGTGGCAGCGTGGAGCACTGGAACGAAGAGGCCGGGTACGTGTGGATGCAGCGGTTCATGGAGAAATTCCGGAAGATCATCTGGATCAACCCGTATCCGAAGCAAGCTTGGGATTACACGGCTTCGACCCATCTGGTGAGGGACTTGATCGAGGACAAGATGTACCCGTTGACCTTGCAGGGGTTGGAGGAAGGGATGCGGTATCTGTCCAAGTGATGCAGCCTTTATGGGCCCTTTCGCGGGTTTACCGCGAAAGGGCTGGCAGCCTCACCGCCAACGATCCAGGTAAACCTGGTGCTCCCGCCAAGCCTCGTCCTGCACCACCGCCTTGAACCGCACCACCGTCCCTGGCATGCACTGCGCCAGCTGCGCCAGCGCCAACGGCGTCAACGCCCCCAGCCGCGGATAACCGCCAATGGTCTGCCGGTCATTGAGCAACACGATCGGCTGCCCATCCGGCGGTACCTGCACCGCCCCCAGCGGTATCCCTTCGGAAATCATCGGTGCACCCTGATAGACCAGCTGCGGCCCCAACAGACGGATACCCATGCGGTCCGCCCGGCTGTCCAGTGTCCACTCCCGGTTGAAGGCCTCGAACAGGCTGGTACCGCTGAATTCACCGATCTGCGCGCCCATCACCAGGTCAAGTACAGGCTTTTGCGGGTACTGTGGACGCAGTGCGTGCGGCACCTCGCGCAGGGTTGCATCGCTGCCGGTGAACCTTAATGCCTGGCCTTTAGCCAACGCGGCACCCTGGCCATCGATGCCACCCAGTTCTTCACGGACCACCGTGGCACAACTGCCCAGTACATCCTCGCCCATGAACCCACCCGGTGCCGCCAGGTATGCCCGCACACCCTGCCTGGGCTGCTTCAGGGTCAGGCGCTGCCCCTGGCCCAGAGCAAAGCTGCGCCAAGGTGCGATCGGCTGATCATCGACGCGCGCGTCCAGGTCGGCACCGGCCAGCGCCAGCACACAATCCTGCTCCGCCACTGCACAAAAACCTCCCAGCGCCACCTCGACAACCGGCGCGTCCAACGGGTTGCCCAGCAGCCAGTTGGCCCAGTGCATCGCCACCCAGTCCAACGCGCCGCCCTGGGTCACCCCCAGGTGGCGTACGCCGAAACGCCCGGCGTCCTGCAACTGACACAACGGCGTACTGGCCTCGATCTTCAACTGCGTCATCCTTGCGCCTCCACATCACCGCCCAAGGCCAGGAACTCGCTACGCGAAACCGGCACGAAACGCACCCGATCACCCGGTTGCAACAGGCTGTAGCCCTCACGCTCTCGGTCGAACAAGCGCACCGGGGTACGCCCGATCAGGTTCCAGCCACCCGGCGATACCGCCGGATACGCCGCCGTCTGGCGCTCGGCAATGCCCACGCTACCCGCCGCCACCCGCTTGCGCGGGGTGCTCAGGCGTGGGCTGGCCAGGCGTTCGTCCACCAGGCCCATGAAACCGAAACCGGGGGCGAACCCCAAAGCAAAAACCGGGTAATCACGTTCGCTGTGCAAGTGAACAACCTCGGCTTCAGTCAACCCGCTACGGGCCGCCAGCACAGGCAGTTCAGGGCCGACACTGGCGTCGTACCACACCGGGATCTCATGTCGGCGCCCGCCGCCGCCGGCGTCGGGCTGCAAACCTTCCAGCGCCTGATCAATCAGTGCCCTCGCCTCGCCAGGCGGCAGGGCGAACTGCACCATCAGCGTGGTGTAGGACGGCACCAGGTCCAGCAGATGCTCGCCGAACGCTGCGCTCAAACGCTGGCTGGCTGCAAGCATCCACGGCATGTTGGCCTCGTCGATACGGTCGAACAAGCGCACCATCAGGCTGTCGATGGCCACCACTTCAATGCGCGCTTTCATCGCGGCTCCAAGGCATCGAGGGCCTGGCGTATCTGCCGCACCGCCGCCACCGAGCTGTCGTTATCGCCATGTACGCACAGCGTGCTTGCCTGCAGGCGCAGGGCGCTACCATCGTCCGCTACCAGTGTGTCACCACGGGCCAGGCGCACGGCTTGCTCCACCACCAGCGCCGGGTCGTGATGCACCGCACCCGGCAAGCGGCGCGATACCAAGTGGCCGCTGGCGGTGTAGGCGCGGTCAGCGAACGCTTCGAACCACAGCGGTACGCCGATTTCATCGCCCAAGGCCTGGGCGGCCCGGTTGTCGGCGGTGGCCATCAACATCAGCGGCAGGGTGCTGTCGTAGGCTGCCACGGCCTCCAGCACCGTGCGCAGTTTGAGCGGGTCGGCCATCATGTCGTTGTACAGCGCACCATGGGGCTTCACGTAGGCCACGCGGCCACCCAGCACTTTGCAGATGCCGTCCAGCGCACCGATCTGGTAGTGCAGCAGGTCGCGGATTTCCTCGGGGCTGCAGGCCATGGAGCGGCGGCCGAAGCCGACCAGGTCCGGGTAGGCCGGGTGCGCACCGATGGTCACGCCGTGCTCCAACGCCAAAGCCACGGTGCGGCGCATGATGCTGGGGTCGCCAGCGTGGTAGCCGCAGGCGATGTTGGCGCAATCGATGTAAGGCATGACCTCGGCATCCAGGCCCATGCGCCAGCTGCCGAAACTCTCGCCCATGTCGCAATTGAGTAGCAGGCGTTCCACCACGCGGTCTCCCTTGTTGTTGTTCATAGGCCTACCTTACCGCGCCAGCAGCTGTTTGCCGCGTGTTTCCGGCAGGCTCAAGGCGGCCACGATCACAATGCCGTAGGACACCGCAGAAAACACGCCGATACCCAGGCCCAGGGGCACGTTCTGGCCGAGCATGCCGATCAGCAATGGGAACAGCGCCGCAATGACTTTGCCGATGTTGTAGCAGAAACCCTGCCCCGAGCCCCGGATGCGCGTGGGGAACAGTTCGGTCAGGAATGCGCCCATGCCGCTGAAGATACCCGATGCGAAGAAGCCCAGCGGGAAGCCCAGCCACAGCATCACCCCATCGCTGACCGGCATCTGCGTGTACAGCAGCACGATGACGAACGAGCCCACGGCGAACAGGATGAAGTTCTTCTTGCGCCCCAGCAGGTCGGACAAGTACGCGCTGACCACATAACCCACGTACGAGCCGACGATCACCATGGCCAGGTAGCCACCCGTGCCCAGCACGCTCAGACCGCGCTCGTTCTTGAGGAAGGTCGGCAGCCACGAGGTGATGGCGTAGTACCCACCCAGTGCGCCAGTGGTCAGCAGGGACGCACGTACAGTGGTCCAGAGCATGCCCGGTGCGAAGATTTCGTAGAAGTGCGAAGGTGCCTCGGCGTTTTCCACCGACTTGGCCTCGCGGTATACCTCGGGGTCCTTGACCAGGCGGCGAACGAAAATCACGAAGATCGCCGGTACCAGCCCCAGCAGGAACAGTGCACGCCAGGCCTGCTCTGGCGGCAACCATGAGAACAGCAGCGCATAGAGAATCGCCGTGAGGCCCCAGCCGATGGCCCAGCCGGACTGCACCATGCCAACCGCCTTGCCTCGGTCCTGAGCACGGATCACTTCGCCGATCAACACCGCACCGGCGGTCCATTCGCCGCCGAAACCAAAGCCCATCAAGGTGCGGGCGATCAGCAGTTGCTCATAGTTCTGGGCGAAGCCGCACAGGAAGGTGAAGAAGGCGAACCACAGCACCGTCAACTGCAGGGTGCGTACCCGGCCGATGCGGTCGGAAAGAATACCGGCCACCCAGCCACCCACGGCCGAGGCGATCAGCGTGCTGGTGTGGATCAACCCGGCTTCGGTGGTGGTGATGCCCCACAGCATGATCAGCGTGGGGATGACGAAGCTGAGCATCTGCGTGTCCATGCCGTCCAGGCCATAGCCGATCTTGCAGCTCCAGAAGGTGCGCCGTTGCTGTTTGTCGATGTCGCGGTACCAGGCGAAGGGCCCGGACGAAGGGGGGGAACTGACCTGCTGCTGCACGCCGGTGGGGTTCATGGATGCCTCGGCTTGTTGGTATTGTTTTATGGGCGACATAAAGCGTCGCGGCCTGGGCACCATTGTTCAGAGGCCGCGACGCTTGAGTCCAACGATAAAAACCGCCGGTCTGGAACAAGAAAAACTGATCATGAACCTTCGCTTCCTCGAAACCTTCGTCTGGGTCGCCCGGCTCAAAAGCTTCCGCCTGACGGCGCAAAAGCTGTTCACCACCCAGGCCTCGGTGTCCAGCCGCATTGCCGCGCTGGAGGCCGACCTGGGCGTAAAACTGCTGCTGCGCGATTCCCGGGGTGTCAGCCTGACCCCGGAAGGTGGCAAGGTGCTGGAATATGCCGAGCGCATGCTGGAAACCGCCAAGGCCATGAAGCAGTCGCTGGACAGCGACCGGGCCAAGGTCGGGCGAATTCGTATTGGCGTGATGGACACGGTAATCCACACCTGGATGAGCGCGCTGGTGGCGGAACTGACCGAGCGCTACCCACAGGTGGAAATCGAGCTGGTGGCCGACACCGCGCTGAACCTGCGCGAGCAGTTGCAAAAGGGTTTTCTCGACGTGATTCTGCAGACCGACTTGCTGCGCGAGCAGTCCATCCGCAGCCTCGACCTGGCGCGCTACCCGATGGGCTGGGTAGTGGCTGCCGGCTCGCACCAGCACCGGGACTATGCCTCGCTGGCCGAGCTTGGTCGCGAGCGCATCATCACCTTCTCGAAGAACTCACGGCCGCACCAAGAGGTGCTGAGTCTTCTGCAAGCTGCGGGCGCAGAAGCGCCGCGGTTGAACTGCGTGAACTCGGTGGCGGCGATCACCCGGCTGTTGCGCGACGGTTTTGGCATTGGCGCATTGCCCCCAGCGCTGGTGGATGCCGAGCTGGGCCGGGGTGAGTTGGTGCTGCTGGAGGGGCTGCAACCGCCGCCGAGCCTGGAGCTGGTGGTGGCGTGGCAGACCGGAGTGGCGTTGGTGGATGAGGTGGTTGGGGTTTGTCGACAGGTGCTGGAAGCGTATGCGCGGGATGTGGGGGGGCAGCGGATAATGCTCTTCTGATACGACCAGCGTGGTTTTTGGACTACCGCATACGGTTCTCATCCCGTGAATGGCTGCCACCCAAGTCCTGTGGAAACGATTGAACTGGCGGTTCCAGCAGAGAAAACGCCAAACTCCGCACCTGATAATTCTGCCAGTAGTAAATTCGGGTTATGCCGCGTAGTTTACCGTTCGTGCAACTACTGCACACCAGCGTAGAGTGAACGATCATGAAAAGTGAACGGCAACTGCTTGAGGATCCATTTTACGGTGAGCCCAAATCATCCGACAGCCACCCCGGAAAGTTCAAAGGCAAGATGAAATGGCCACTCGGACGAGAAGCGCCTCTCAAACCTATCGATGTATATTTAACTATCAGTGATGCGAACTATTGGAGAGGTGTCGCCATTCTAGACAAACCGTTTGATCGCGTCGTCGTATCTATAAAAAAAGGACTTCCGGATGGAGTTTACTCGACCAGCGATTTCAACAATAATATCTTCGTCAAATGCATTTATGACGGCATGATTGCCGGCAGCATGGTTGGAACAGTAAAGTTTGATACAAAAATGGGAAACCTCAAGATTACCGATGTTTCTGGCAGTTTCGAGGCTGAGCACAGCAGGACGCCAGACATGCCCGCCCCCCTGAAAAATGCCCCTCCCAAAACAAACAAGGAAACATCCAAGTTCAAACTATCCTGCAATTTTGAGTTCTTGGATATTGCTAAATCATCCACGGACAAAACGTGATGAAATGCAGTTTCCTTCTCCAATTACAACATGGCTTTCATGCGACCGCCTTGTCCTGACGACTGCGTTCGCATGAGAGGCCCGGCCACGGCCTGCAGGTCATGGAGCCAGAGAGTGTCGCCGGCCCGACAATCTAGGCATCATTGCTAAAGCCCAGGGGGCGCTGCGCGCAGCTTAGCGCCAGCTTTCTTTCACCGCCCTGCGCCGCCCACCCAGGATCACCCAGCCAATCCCCAGCAACAGGCTTTCGACCACAAAGGCCAGCACAAACCCTGCGCCAACGCCCCAGCCAATCGCCTCGGGCACCAGCAAAATCTGGTAGCTGTAACCATTGAGGGTTTCTTCGCGCAACTGCGGGTCGGCCTGCACCAGCACATGCCAGGTACGCTCGGCCCACGGCCCTTGCAGCGCCTGCCATTCGTTTTCCAGCAGTTCGTTGCGGATCATCAGGCTTTCGATGCTGTTGGCATCACTGTTGAACACCGGGTCGTCACTGCTGCGGTAATGCTGCAGCAACGCCTGCAGGTCGCCTTTGAAAAAGCGCTCAGCCGTTTGCCGAAACCCGTCGAGCGCCTCGCGCGACTCGAACAGGTGCGCCTCGACCCGCTGGCTATAGTCCTTGACCAGCCCCGGGACCTGAATGCCGGCCAGCAGGCCGAAGGTGAACAGCAGCAACCGCAGGTAACTTCTGAACATGCAGCGTCCTTAGCTTTGGCCGTGCGCCACGCATTCGCCGTGGCGCCACAGCGCCCACTGACCCGGCTCGTAGCGGTGCCAGGTCTCGTTTTCGGTCAGGGCCTCGGTGGCGATCACCGTGACCACGTCGTTGGGGGTGGTTTCGGTATGGAAATCAACGATCAGGTCGACATCTTTCAAGCGTGCAGCGCCAAACGGCGCTCGCCGGGTGATGTGCACCAGCTTGGTCGAGCAGAAGCAGAACAGCCAGTCGCCGTCACTGAGCATGCAGTTGAACACGCCCTGCCCACGGTAACCCGCACAGGCTTCGACCAGCACCGGCAGCAGCTGTTCCACCGGCACCGGCTCTGGAAAGGCACTGCGAATGCGGTTGAGCAGGTCGCAGAAAGCCGCCTCGCTGTCGGTATCACCGACCGGCCGGTAGAAGCTGGCCTGGCCCTTGAAGTCGCCCAACTGGCCGTTGTGCGCGAAGCACCAGTTGCGCCCCCACATTTCCCGCACGAACGGGTGGGTGTTGGACAGGCACACCTTGCCGACGTTGGCCTGGCGGATATGACCGATCACCACTTCGCTCTTGATCGGGTAGCGCTGCACCAGGTTGGCCACTTCCGATTCGCTGCTCGCGGCTGGGTCCTGGAACAGGCGCAGGCCACGGCCTTCGTAAAAGCCGATACCCCAGCCATCACGGTGAGGGCCGGTGCGCCCGCCGCGCTGCATCAGGCCTGTGAAGCTGAAAACGATGTCGGTAGGGACGTTGGCACTCATGCCCAGCAGTTCACACATAGGCGTGTCTCCGTTTACAGACGGGGCTCGACCCGGCCACCGCCACGCGGGGCGGCTGGGGGCGGGGCGTCACGGTAACGGTCGCCGCGCTCAGCGGCCAGCGGCGCATGGGCAACGACTGCATCATCTTCAACCGCTTGGCGCTTGGCGGCGGCTTCGGCCTGCGCGCGGCGCTCACGGGCGCGTTTTTCAAGCGGCCAGCGCAGCAGCACGAAGAGGAAATACAGGCCAAAGGCGATCAAGCCATACATGGCGAAGTCGGACACTGCTCGCCAGGCGTTGTTACCGACCTTGAAGGCGACGTCCAACGCGGTGATTGCAATGGCCGGGGCGAAGCTGTCCTTTACCGGGTCGACGATGGTCGGCGTCAGCAGCAGCACCGCCAGCACCACCCGCAGCGGTTCGCGCAGCCAGCGCCACATCCAGCCGGTGAGCTTGAAGCCCACCAGCAGGCAGCCCAGCGCGGCCACAGCGTACAGGCCCCAGGCGAAGGTGTAGTCGTTCTCGGTCATGGTGTTCGTGCAAGCCAGGCAAAGAGATGCCTATGATAAACACTTTTCCGGGCGCAGACAGTGTTTGCCTGTCCCCAGCCAAGAGATCACCCATGCCCAACAAGCCTCAGCCGCCCATCGCCCACGCCGATAACGCCGCCGACCCGTACGCCTGGCTGCAACAGCGCGACACCCCCGAGGTACTCGCCTACCTGCAAGCCGAAAACGCCTACCAGGAAGCCTGCCTGGCCGACCAGGCAGCGTTGCGTGAGCAGTTGTTCGAAGAGATCAAGGGTCGCATCCTGGAAACCGACCTGTCGCTGCCGTCGCCCTGGGGCCCCTACCTGTACTACACCCGCACCACCGCCGGCGACGAGTACCCACGTCACTACCGCTGCCCACGCCCTGCCGACGATTCGAACACCGTCGATGAAAGCCAGGAGCAACTGCTGCTCGACCCCAACGCCCTGGCCAATGGCGGCTTCCTGTCGCTGGGGGCGTTCAACGTCAGCCCCGACCACCGCCTGCTGGCCTACAGCCTCGACACCAGCGGCGACGAAATCTACACCCTGTACGTCAAGGACTTGGCCAGTGGCAGCGTCACGCCCCTGCCCTTCGACGACTGCGACGGCAGCCTGACCTGGGCCAACGACAGCCAAACGCTGTTCTTCGCCGAACTGGACGACACCCATCGGCCATGGCGCCTGCATCGCCACACCCTGGGAACTGACGCCGTGCAGACCGTGTTCGAAGAGCCCGACGGGCGCTTCTTCCTGCACTGCTATCGCACCAGCTCCGAGCGCCAACTGGTGCTGCTGCTGAACAGCAAGACCACCAGCGAAGCCTGGGTACTGGACGCCGAAACCCCGCAGGCGCCGTTCACCTGCCTGGCGCCGCGTGTCGAAGGCCATGAGTATTTCCCCGACCATGGCCAGCTCGACGGCGAGTGGCGCTGGTTCATCCGTACCAACCAGGACGGCATCAACTTCGCTCTTTACCATGCCCCTGTCGCGCCAGTGCCAGGCCGTGAGCAATGGCAGGTGCTGGTGGCGCACCGCGACGCAATCATGCTCGAAGGCCTCAGCCTCAATGCCAGCGCCCTCACCCTGAGCCTGCGTGAAGGCGGCCTGCCAATCATCGAAGTACGCCCGCAGGGGCTGTCGGCCTATCGCGTCGAGCTACCCGACGCCGCCTACAGCCTGTACGTACAGGACAGCCTGGAGTTCGTCAGCACACGCGTGCGCCTGCGCTACGAAGCCCTCAATCGCCCGGCCCAGGTGCGCCAGCTGGAGCTGGCCACGGGCGCGCAGGTTGTGCTCAAGCAAACCCCGGTGCTGGGTGCGTTCGATGCCGATGACTATGTCAGCGAGCGCCTGTGGGCGACTGCGGCGGACGGCACCCAGGTGCCGATCAGCCTGGTACGCCGTCGCCGCGACCAGGGCAAGACCGTGCCGCTGTACCTGTACGGTTACGGCGCCTATGGGGAAAGCCTCGACCCGTGGTTCTCCCATGCGCGCCTGAGCCTGCTGGAGCGTGGCGTGGCCTTTGCCATCGCCCACGTGCGCGGCGGCGGTGAACTGGGTGAAGCCTGGTACCGCGCGGGCAAGCAGGAGTACAAGCACAACACCTTCAGCGACTTCATCGCCTGCGCCGAACACCTGATCGCCAAAGGCGTGACGGCTGCCGATCGCTTGGCCATCAGCGGCGGCAGCGCTGGCGGCCTGCTGATCGGCACGGTGCTCAACCTGCGCCCCGAGCTGTTCCGCTGCGCGATTGCCGAAGTGCCGTTCGTCGACGTGCTCAACACCATGCTCGACCCCGAGCTACCGCTGACCGTGACCGAATACGACGAATGGGGCAACCCAGAGGAACCGCAGGTTTACGAGCGCATCAAGGCGTATGCCCCTTATGAGAACGTAAAGGCCCAGGACTATCCAGCGATGCTGGTGGTGGCGGGTTACAACGACAGCCGCGTGCAGTACTGGGAAGCGGCCAAATGGGTGGCGCGGTTGCGTACGCGCAAGACCGACGACCACCTGCTGCTGCTCAAGACCGAAATGGGCGCAGGGCATGGCGGGATGAGCGGGCGATACCAAGGGCTGAAGGATGTGGCGCTGGAATATGCGTTCGTATTCGGCGAGCTGGGTATCGTTTGAGATAGCTAGGGGCGCTTTGCGCCCCTTTCGCGACACAAGGCCGCTCCCACATGAGTCCTGCGCGGTATCTGTGGAAGCGGCCTAGTGTCGCGATGGGCTGCAAAGCAGCCCCAAAAACCACCGCCACACACGTCTGCTATATCAATCATCATCCACCGCCGGTTTCGGCGGTTCTGGCCGCAACCCCGGCAATGGCTGGTCCTTCGGCGGCCCGGGCACCGGCATCGGTGGCAACAGCGGCGCCCCCGGCTGGCTGTCATAAGCCTTGGGCGGCGTACTCGGGGTTATCTGCGGGTATGGCGTAGGCGTCGGCGTACCGGGTGCGCCGGGTACCGGGGTAGTGAGCCGGGGTGGCGTGCTGGCGGCTTCGGCCAGGGGCCAGCCTGCCAGCAACAGCGCGGTGAGGATCGCGTGAAACATCAGCAACCTCCTGTCGGGAACCTTCCAACAGCCTACGCCTAAATCAAAGCTTTCGCCTGTCCGCCTGCCCTGCAAGCGCGCTAGACTCAATGACATAACCGTCATCTGCCTGATCAGAACAAAGGAAACACCATGAGCTCCACCTCTTCCGCCGCCGCCACCGCGCGCCTCGACCGCATTCTGGCCGACGCCAAGCGCGACAAGGAAATGGGCTACCGCGACAAGGCCCTGAGAATGTACCCGCACGTTTGTGGCCGCTGCGCCCGCGAGTTCGCCGGCAAGCGCCTGAGCGAGCTGACCGTGCACCACCGCGACCACAACCACGACAACAACCCGCAGGACGGCTCCAACTGGGAGCTGCTGTGCCTTTACTGCCACGACAACGAGCACTCGCGCTACACCGACCAGCAGTACTTCAGCGAAGGCTCCACCAGCACCCCGAGCATCGCCAAGGCCACTCACAACCCGTTCGCTGGTCTTGCGGGCATGCTGAAGAAAGACTGACCATCGATTTGCCCCCCGCAGCTACCGGGCAGCCCGTATAATCGCGCTTTTTTCGCGAAGGGCCCCGGTACGTGGCAAACAAACGATACAGCTGCATCGGCCTGTTCAACCCAAAGTCGGCAGAAAACGTCGGCTCGGTGATGCGCGCCGCGGGCTGCTATGGCGTCAATTCGGTGTTTTACACCGGCAAACGGTATGAGCGCGCGCGTGACTTCGTCACCGACACCAAGCGCGTGCACTACGACATCCCGCTGATCGGCATCGACGATCTGCAGCGCATCATCCCGCTGGGCTGCACGCCAGTGGCGGTGGAGCTGGTGGAAGGTGCACGGCCCTTGCCGGAATATACCCACCCGGATCGGGCCATCTACATCTTCGGGCCGGAGGATGGTTCGTTGAGCGAGGAAGTGCGGGGGTGGTGTGAAGAGACTATCTACATTCCGACCGAGGGTTGCATGAACCTGGCAGCGACGGTGAACGTGGTGCTGTATGACCGTTTGGCCAAAGGGCTTAATACCCGCTCGGGGCCCAAGTTCAAGTAATGAAAAAGCCGCCACTGCAACAGCAGGGGCGGCCAGGTGCTGAGCTCCGTCAGAACAGCACCGGTCTTGCTCGAATCACGAAGCGTTGATCCAGATGGTCTTCAGCTCCGTGTACTGGTCGTGGGCCCAGATGGACTTGTCGCGCCCACCAAAGCCAGACTCTTTGTAGCCACCGAACGGCGTGGTCACGTCACCTTCGCCGAAGCAGTTGACGGTGACCACACCCGCGCGGATTTCACGCGACAGGCGCAGCGCATTGCGCAGGCTGCCGGTGTAGGCCGAAGCCGCCAGGCCGTATACGGTGTCGTTGGCCAGCTCGATCGCCTCGTCGATGGTCTCGAAGCTGGTCACGCTCAGCACCGGGCCGAAGATTTCCTCGACGAACAGTTTGTTGTCACGGCCAACGTTGTCGACGATGGTCGGCTGCACGAACACGCCGTCCTCGGTTTCGCCCCCCTGAACGATGCTGAGTTTCTGCTCGGCAGCGTATTCCAGGTACGACTTGACCTTCTCGAAATGCGACTTGCTGACCATGGCGCCCAGGCGGTTGTCCGGGTCCAGCGGGTCGCCCAGCTTCCAGCCCTTCAGGTGCTTGGCGATGAGGCTCAGCAGCTCGTCCTTCACGTCCTTGTGCACGATCAGGCGCGACGAGGCCGAGCAGTTCTCCCCCATGTTCCAGAACGCACCTGCGGTGACGAACTGGGCCACTTCGTCCAGGTCCTCGACGTCGTTCATGACCACGGCCGGGTTCTTGCCACCCAGCTCCAGGACGATGCGCTTGAGGTTGGACTCGGCAGCGTATTTCAGGAACAGGCGGCCAGTGTCGGTCGAGCCGGTGAAGCTGACCATCGGGATATCCATGTGCCGGCCGATGGCCTCACCCACTTCGCGGCCACCGCCAGGCACCAGGTTGAACACACCGGCCGGGATGCCGGCCTCGTGGGCCAGCTCGGCCACGCGCAGGGCGCTGAGGGTGGTTTCTTTGGCCGGTTTGACCACAATCGAGCAACCGGCAGCCAGCGATGGGGCAATCTTCCAGGCCAGCATCAGCAGCGGGAAGTTCCACGGCAGCACCAGGCCGACTACGCCAATGGCTTCACGCACCACCATGGTGACGGCTGCGTTGCCGGTCGGCGCGGTGGCGTCGTAGATCTTGTCGATCAGCTCGGCGTGCCAGCGGAGCGTGTGGATGGTTTCCGGTACATCGACTGTCTGGCACTCGCTGACCGGCTTGCCACTGTCCAACGCTTCCAGCACGGCCAGCTCGTGGGCATTGTCCTCCAGCAACTGGGCGAACTTCTGCAGCACGTGCTTGCGGTCGCTGGGCTGCATCTTCGACCAAGTGCCTGCTTCGAACACACGCTTGGCAGCGGCCACGGCGACGTTGACATCGTTGACGTCGCAGGCGGCGACCTCGGCCAGTTGCTTGCCGGTGGCCGGGTTGGTGGTGACGAAGGTCTTGCCCGAGATGGCATCGCGGAATTCGCCGTCAATGAAGGCCTTGGTCCGCAGTTGCAGTTCGGCGGCGATGGCCGCGTATTGTTCCTTGCTCAGCAATTCAGCCATTTTTCCGGCCTCCTTATTTGATCTGGGCGATGGTGGCTTTCAGCTCGGTGACCACGCGCTTGAGTGCTTGCTTCTCGGCGTCATCCAGGTCGTACAGCGGCTTGCGCACGCCGCCGGTTTTCAAGCCATTCAGGGCCACGCCGTTCTTGATGGCCTGGACGAACTTGCCACCTTCCAGGAAGTCCATCAGCGGCATCATGGCGGCCATGATCTTGCGGCCTTTGGCGAAGTCCTTCTCGATCACGCAGGCCTCGTAGAGGGCCACGTGCTCGCGCGGGATGAAGTTGGAACCGGCGCAGACCCAGCTCTGGGCGCCCCAGGCAAAGAACTCCAGGGCCTGGTCGTCCCAGCCGCACGACAGCTGGATGTTCGGGCGATGGATGGCCAGGCGGTGCAGCTGGGCCATGTCACCGGAGCTTTCCTTGATGGCGACGATGTTCTTCACGTCGGCCACGGCGTCGAAGAATGCTTCACCCATGCTCACGCTCATGCGGCCTGGGTAGTTGTAGAGCATGATCGGCAGACCGGCGGCAGCGTCGACAGCCTTCACGTGCAGGGCGATTTCCTGCTGGGTCGGCAGCGCGTACGGTGGGGTGCCGACCAGCAGCGCGTCAGCCTTGATTTCCTTGGCGTGCTGGGCGAAGGCAACGGCATCTTCGGTACGGATGCCACCGGTGCCGACGATCAGCGGCAGGCGGCCGTTGAGCACGTCCTTGGCCTGGGCAGCCAGGTCGATGCGCTCCTGGGTGGTGTGGGCGTAGTACTCGCCGGTGGAGCCGCCAATGATGACGCCGTGGATTTTCGACTCGACCAGGTATTCGAGGACCTCGGCGAACGCCGCCTTGTCGATCGAGCCGTCCGCAGCCAGCGGAGTGATTGCCGGGGTGTAGATGCCTTCGAATTTCACGGTAGGTTCTCCAGTGCGTTGCTCAGTGTTGTGAAGGCCGCAACGCAAAGACGCTGCGGCGGGTTGTAGGGTTTCAGCTCAGCGAAGCCGCTTGTTGCAGGTTCAGCGAGCGGGTTTCCGGGGCCAGGGCAACCGAGAAAGCCAGGCCGACGAAGGTCACGGCTGCGGCGGCGTACATGGTGGCGCCGATGCCGTAGCTATCGAGGGCGATGGGCACCAGCCAGGTGCCGACGGCGGCACCGACCCGCGACATGGAGGTGCCCACGCCCACGGCGCCGGCACGGATTTCGGTGGGGAACAATTCGTTGGGGTACACCAGCTGCAGCACCTGGGCGCCACCGATGAACAAGGCATAGGCACCAAACAGCACCAGGATGAGCATCTCGTTGCCGTTGCTGAAGGCACCCAGGCCCAGCAGCGCCAACCCCGACCAGAAGAAGCTGTGCAACAGCGTGGTGCGCCGGCCGATGGTGTTGAGCAGGCGGGTGCCCACAATACAGCCGACCACGAAGAGGAAGGTGATTGCAATGGAGCCGATCGATGCCCAGTCACCTTTGAGGTTCAGCGCGCCCAGCACTTTCGGGGCGAATGCGTACACCGCAAACACAGGGATCACCGAGCAGGTCCAGAACATGGTGACGAACAACATGCGCTTGCCATAGCCGGAGTGCAGCAGGCTGAGGAACGACAGTTTGCGGGTCTTGGGCTCTTCCGGCAGGTTGCTCAGCGAAAACCCCTGGCCGTAGACGCGCTTGATCACCTCATCGGCCTCGGCCGAGCGGCCCTTGCTGATCAGCCAGCGTGGCGATTCGGGAGTACCCAGGCGGATGGCGAACAGCAGCGCACCGATCACTGCGGCGCTGGCCAGCACCAGGCGCCAGGCATCGTCGCCGCCGTGGCGAAGGATGGCCTCACCCGCCAGATAGGCAGTGGCGGCGCCGGCAAACCACAACACCGTCAGGGTAGCCAGGCGCGGGCCACGGTTCTTCCTGGGCAGAAACTCCACCAGCAGCGACGTGGCGACCGGATATTCGATACCCACGGCAATACCGATGGCGAACCGCAGCAGGAACAATACCAGCGCCGACTCGACCCAGAACTGCGCGACCGAAGCCAGGATGAACAAGGTCGGGCCAACGAAGAACACGCGCTTGCGGCCGAAGCGGTCGGTCAGCCAACCGCCGAAGAAACCACCGAAGAAAATGCCGATCAACGCCGAGGCGGCGATCATGCCCTGCCAGAAACTGGTCAGGTTGAGCCCTGCGGACATCTGCACCATGGCCACGCCGATGATGCTCAGTACATAGCCGTCGACGAACGAGCCGCCACCGGAGCGCAGGGTCAGCCACTGGTGGAAGTTGTTGATCGGTACATCTTCAATCGAAACATTCGGACTTGTCATTATTGTTCCTACCATTTCTGCTACATGCACATTTGCAAGGCGAGCGCGTCCGCGAAACTGAAAACCGCCTTCAGCCCCGGGTGATCGAACTGCGCATCTCGATCATCAAATTCGGGCAAGCCGCGCCCGTGCCGGCCAACCAATGCTGACGTAAATGTTCTATTGGCCTAACTCAGCTGACGATCAGCTTTCTTTGCCAGCGCGGAACTGCCCCCACATGAGGTTGGCGTTCAGCCCCAGGGAAACCAGAGGTTGCGGCGGGTTTGCAGAGGGCCCGGGGGCATTGAGCAAAAACTCGATCAGCTCGTGCTTGTCGCCAGCCAGCCAGTCGGCCAGCAATTTGCCGGTAACGGTGCCACGTGTAACCCCCAGGCCGTTGCAGCACAGTGCACCTACAACATTGGGCCCCAACTTGCCAAAGAAGCCCATGTGGTTGCGCGATAATGCCAGTGCACCGCCCCAGGTATATTCGAAGTTCACATCGGGCAACATCGGGAAGCGCCGGGCGAACGATTCGCGGTGGCGCTGGACGAAGCGCTCCAGGTATTTGCCGTTACTGCGCCCGTCGGGGTTGTAGCTGAAGCTGTTGCGGATCAACAGGCGGTTGTCGACGGTGCGGCGCATGGTGGTGCCGAACGGGTCGGCCGGGATCACGCCCCAGTAGGGCTTGCCGCCAAGACGTGCCTGTTCGTCCTCGGTCAGCGGCCGGGTGATGCTGCCGTAGGTGAACACCGGCAGCATGCGGCCCTTGAGGAAGCCGAAGCTCATGCCGAAGGCGTTGGTGGTGAGCACCAGCTTGTCGGCGGTGATCGAACCGTGGGCGTGGCGCAGCACCACCTTGTCGCCGTACTCGACGTCGGTGATCGGGGTGTGCTCGTACAACGAGACGTTGGACGGCAGGCTGTCGGCGAGGCCTTTGACCAACGACGATGGTTGCAGCAAGGCAGTGCCGGGCGTAAACAGGCCCTTGCGGTAGAAATCCGTGCCGATGTGCTCAGGCAGGTCGCGCCCCTCGATCACTTCGTAGGGTTGCCCCAGTTTGTCCAGGCCCCGGCGGTAGGCATCCAGCACGGCAATGCCGCGGCCTTCGATGGCCGCCTGGTACTTGCCGCAGTGGCGGAACTGGCACTCGATGGCGTAACGCTCGATCAGGTCCTTGAGGTACTGCTGGCCACCCAGGTTGAGCTTGAGCACGGTCTTGGCGATAGCGATGTCGCCAATGTAGTCCTCGGCGCCGATATCGTGCGGCAGGTCGATGGCAAAGCCGGCATTGCGCCCGGAGGTGCCATAACCGACCTCCTGAGCCTCGACCAGTATGATCTCGTCATGCGGAAAGTTCGTTGCCAGCTGCCGCGCGGCAGCCAGGCCGGTGAAACCGGCGCCGACCACCACCCAGCGCGTCTGGCTGTGGCCCTTGTGGGCCGGCCTTGGCGTGCGGGGCTTGCTCAGGTGATACCAGCCACAGGTGGCATCATCGGCGGGTAACGAACTTATTCTTGTCATGTCACAAACCTGGTTCTTGTAGTCGTCGAATGGTCAGCACCGGCGGGGCTTACCTGTGTAACTCAAATCTGAATCGGCACATCCAGCCCTTGCGGCGCGGCGTACTCCGCCATGCGCCGGCGCGACAGCTCGAAGTGCTCACGCACCAGCTGGCCTGCGGCTTGCGGGTCGCGGCGCTCGATGGCCTGGATCATTTGTTCGTGCTGTTCACACGCCAGCTCGAGGTCGCGCTGCATGTCGTCGGTGGTCGGGTGGCGATAGAAGATCTTGCCCAAGCGGGTGTGGTCGATCAGCAGGCGGCGCAGGCTTGGCATCAGGTAATCGTTGTGCGCCATCTTGCCGATTTCCAGGTGGAAGGCGTCGTTGTAAAGCACGCGGTTTTCCACGTCGCGCTCTTCGATGGCCTGGCGGAATTGGGCCTGGATAGCCTTGAGCACTGCGATTTCTTCAGCGCTGGCATAGGTGGCGGCCAGCTGGGTAGTGGCCACGTAGATAAGCGGGGCGGCAACGTAAAAGCTGTGCAGCGACTCGTGGTTCATGGCGGCGACGCGTGGCGCGCGGTTGGCTTCCAGTTCGATGTAGCCTTCGGCGGCAATCTGGCGCAGCAACTCGCGCACAGGGGGGCGCGACAGGCCAAATTCGTCGCACAGGGCCAATTCATCCACCACGGCGCCCGGGGCCAGTTCCATGCTCAGGATCCGGCGACGCAGCGCTTCGGCGAGGACGGCTTTGCGGTCCTGCGGCACTTCTGCAGCGAGTGGTTGGACGGTGGCTTTCATGGCGGCCTTCTTTGTTGTCATAGCGCTGTGTCTACTATTTGTATAACGACTATAGGGTACTGTTAGACAATGTGTCTACAGCATTTTCGATGAACGGCGAAATCTGTCTGAGCCTTTGTTTATAAGGGTTCCAGCGGGTTTCCGGGGGAGATTAAACACCCTTGAGGCTGCATTGCCAAACCGGACAAAAAACTCTCCAGACAAGACAAGTGCGCACAATGTGCCGGCCTCTTCGCCGCTACAAACAAAAAAGCCACCTGCAAGCAGGTGGCTCCCTTCCAGTCACATTTCCCGTTACGCGGTTGCCAAGGCCTCCCGCCGCGCATGCCGTTTGCTGGTAACCACCCCCAGCACCAGAATCACCAGCGCCAGTGCCAGAGTCAGCGACACCTCCATGCGGTGCTTGGCATGACAAACATGGTGCCCAGGGCAAAGATGATGAAGCCGATGACTGCATAGGTCAGCCACGGGTACAGCCACATACGGAAAGCGATCTCGACATTCTGCCGCTGCAGGATCGCGCGCATGCGCAGTTGCGAGCACGCAATCGCCAGATACACCAGCAAGGCAATCGAACCGGAGCTGGCCAGCAGGAAGGCGAACACCTCAGCCGGGGCAAAGTAGTTGACGATGGTCGCCAACATGCCGATCAGCGTACTGCCAATCACCGCCGCACGCGGTACGCCAACCTTCGAGGTGCGCTGGATGAAGCCCGGTGCATCGCCACGCTTGCTCAGCGAGTAGAGCATCCGCGACGAGATGTAGATCGACGAGTTCAGGCAGCTGGCCACCGCCACCAGCACGACGATGTCCACCAACTGCTTGGCGTAGGGGATGCTCATGATTTCCAGCGCTCGCTGGTAGGAGCCCTGCACGGGCAGCAGCGGGTCGTTCCATGGCACCACCGAGATGATCACGAAGATCGAAAGCAGGTAGAACACGCTGATGCGCCAGATGACCGAACGGGTAGCCTTGGCGATGTTGCGTGCCGGGTCTTTCGATTCGGAGGCGGCAATGGTCACCGCCTCGGTACCCAGGTAACTGAACATGGTGGTCAGCAAGGCGCCGATAATCGCCGTCCAGCCATTGGGCATAAACCCGCCCTGCTGCTCCAGCAACCGTGGCAGCCCACTGACTTCACGCCCTGGCAACACACCGGCCAGCGCCGCTGCCCCCAGGGCGATGAACGCGACGATGGCAATGACCTTGAGCATGGCGAACCAGAATTCGAATTCGCCGTACTTGGCCACACTGAACAGGTTGGTCGCGGTCAGCAGCACGGTCATGCTCAGGGCAAAGAACCAGGCATCGATGTGCGGGAACCAGTTGTTGAGCACCACGCCAGCGGCGATGGCTTCGATGGGAATCACCAGCACCCAGAACCACCAGTACAGCCAGCCGATGGTAAAGCCGGCCCAGCGGCCGATGGCGCGGTCGGCGTAGGTGGAGAACGAGCCGGTATCGGGGCTGGCGACTGCCATTTCCCCGAGCATGCGCATCACCAGTACCACCAATGCACCTGCCAAGGCGTAGGCGACGATGGCCGAGGGGCCGGCCGCGGCGATGGCGTGCCCGGAGCCGATGAACAACCCGGCACCGATCACCCCGGCGATGGAGAGCATGGTCACATGGCGTTGCTTGAAGCCTTGCGCCAGCTGATTGCCGGCGCCACTCGCGCTTGTCATTGTCATCCTGATCCCTGCTTTTGTTTTCTTTGTGGGGGGACGTGAAGCTCCTGGATCGAAACCCAGCGTGGATGAGCTTCGCGCCCGGTCACGGTACGCCAGCAAGGGGGCGGTCAAGTTGCCTGGATCCGCCACGGAGTTGACCATAGATGACATTGCCACCGCCGGGCGCCCCGATTGAACGCCGGCGACTTCCTGCAGGTCACCTGCAGACATTTCACACGGAGGTCTTGCCATGCTCGATATCCACTCTGCTGCGACGTCGCAGCACAATGTTCATGGCCTGGAACGGGTCAGCTCACTGGCCGGCGGAGCGCTGATGTTCAGCAAGGGGCTGCGCCATGGTGGCCTGGTCGGCTTGCTGCAAATGGTGGTGGGCGGCATTGCGGTAGCACGCGGCGTCAGCGGGCACTGCTCAACCAAGGCCTGGTGGCAGCGGCATCGGCAGGAATACCACCGGTTGCGTTCGGATATAGCGCGCAGCGCGGCAGAGCTGGAGGTGTTGAAGGCCAGTGCCAGGGCGGCGACCAGAGGGGTGACGGTAACCGGGAAGGATCCGTTGGCCGACAGCTGAATCTGCTTTACCTGTACCGACCTCTTCGCGGGCAGGCCCGTGAAGAGCTCGGTACAGGTAACAAAAGTGCCTAGCGCAACGCCTTGCTCTGCAACACCTCGGAACGCCGGCCCAGCACATTCTCGCTGATCTGCACGAAGTCCTCGGTACTGACGCTGGGCAGGCGCATCAACCCGCGCACCACATCGTCCAGCGAGCGCTTGGCCTGGGTGTGAATGCGGATTTCCTTGTCCAGTGCCTGAAGCAAGATCACCCCACGGGCCACCTGGGCCGGGCTTGCGCGCTCGCCCTTGAGCCGGGTGACCTTGGCGCCTTGCTTGCTCAGGCGGGCCTGCCAGGCCTGGTAACGGTCATCGCTTACACCACCGGAACGGCGCAGCAACTCGCTGGCGTAGTAATCGGTCAGGCTCTCTACCAACCAGTCATTGCCGTCGCGCCCATGAATCTGCGCAAACAGCTGCACCACTTCGCGCAGCAACGGGCTGCTGCCATTCTCGCTGACCATCGGCCGAGCACTGTGCAGGTACAGCGAACCCTGGGCCGCCATCGCCCCACGCCACATGCCGTCACGCGCCCCCACCAGCAGCAGCTTTGGCGGATTGCGCGGGAACACTGCCTGCAATTGCGGCCAGACGAATGTGAGCAAGGTCAGGCTGTCCATACGCCGCATGCCCTGCCCCACCGGCGCGGCAACGGTCACTTCGGTATCGCCCAGGCGGGCACGGCGGCTGCCCAGGTCACCGGCCAGCATCCAGCCGGTCGGGCGATCGAACAGGCGCGAAACGTTGTCGATGCGGAATTTGTCCTTGCCAATACGCGGCCATGAGGTTTCGATGCTTTTCCACCCTTCGGGCAGGTCGAAAGCCAGGCGCGCCACAAGCTCCGTGCCATCCTGCTGATCGAGACGCGCAGGCGGTATCAGCTGATCGCCGAGAAACAGCGCCCAATGCGGGGTAATGCGCGATGAATAAGCGCCACTGGTCAGTTTCTGGTCCAACTGCACGCGGTAGCTGAGGCTGGTCTTGCCCGCCGCCGGCTGCCACACACCACGCTGGCCCTTGAGTTGCCATTGGCCATCTGCCTGGAAGCCGCTGTAGGCGCCAGCCTTGCCCAGGTCGAAGTCCAGGCTGCGCACGGCGCTGCCTTCGGCCAGTGTCACGCGGACTTGCGCCTGACCACTGGCAGGCAGCAGGCGCACCTGGTAGTCGAGGTCGACTTTTTTCGCCCAGGCTGGCGAACTGGCCATCAGGCCCAACAGCAAGAACAGCTGGCAACGCATACAGAAACTCCTTGTTTCCCCGTGGCAGCGGGCCGCGCCGGTCAGCTGGCGCGGAAGATCAGGTGGTCTTCCCAGTCGTCTTCGTGCACATCCTGCTCCCTGAGCATACGCCCCGACTGGGAAATGCGCTGTTCATGAACCTGTTGACGATCGCCGCAAACCAGGTGATGCCAGGCTGGCAGGTCCTTGCCCTCACTGACCAGGCGGTAGCCGCAGGTACTCGGCAGCCACTTGAACTGGTCGGCCTTGCCTGGGGTGAGCTGGATGCAGTCCGGCACCTGGGCGAAGCGGTTGGGGTAGTCGCTGCACTGGCAGGAATCAAGGTCCAGCAGCTTGCAGGCGATGCGCGTGTAATAGACGCTGTTGTCGTCTTCGTCCTCGAGCTTTTGCAGGCAGCACAGGCCGCAGCCGTCACACAGCGCCTCCCACTCTTGCGGGCTGAGTTGTTCGAGGGTCTTGCGCCGCCAGAACGGCGCGTTTTCAGCGATCATCACACGGGGTTCCTGCATTCATCTTGGGGCCACGGCGCGCGGCGGCGCCAGTCTAGAGCCTGGCCTTCGGCAAAGCCAGACCGCTTGTCAGTCGCGACGGGACGCAGTAGCGTGCGCTTTTCCCGTCCGTTTGCAGGAGCCGCCATGAGCGCCAACCCCCGCATTGCCGATTACGCCATCAACGAGCAGTTCATCAACCGCTGGTCGCCACGCGCCTTTACCGCCGAGCCGATCAGCGAAGAAACCCTGCTGAGCTTCCTTGAAGCCGCCCGTTGGGCACCGTCGGCGTACAACTCGCAGCCTTGGCGCTTCCTTTATGCCCGCCGTGACACGCCGAGCTGGGAGCGCTACCTGAGCCTGCTGGTGCCGTTCAACCGTAGCTGGGCGCAACAGGCGTCGGCACTGGTGCTGGTCATTTCCAAGACCACGTTCGCGGCCCCAGGCGCTACGGAAGAAAAACCGGCGCTGTGGCACACCTTCGACACCGGCTCCGCCTGGGGGCACCTGGCGCTGCAAGCCAGCATCAGCGGCTGGCATACCCATGGCATGGCCGGCTTCGACCAGGACCTGGCGCGTCAGGAACTGAAGATTCCTGAAGGCTATGTGCTGCATGCCATGGTGGCGATCGGCAAGCTGGGTGACAAGGCCAGCCTGGACGAGGCGCTGCAGGCGCGTGAAGTACCGAGCCCACGCAAGCCGTTGAGCGAGCTGGCGGCCGAGGGCGATTTCAGCCTGTAAGCTAGGTGTTGGCTGTACCGGCCGTGTGCTGCGAAAAGGACGGTACAGACAACAGAATTCAGTAGCCTCGAGCGAAGTCCACTTCGCCACGCAGCCCCTGCCCCGCTTCATAAGCCCGTGCATTCTCGACAAACAACCGCACCATCGCCGCAGGCGAGGTGGGTGCCGAGCTGTGCCCGGTGAGCAGCAAGCCCCATGCGGTCCAGAACGGGTGCTGCTTGGGCAACGGCTCCTGCCGGCAGACATCGATCACCGCACCGGCGAGATGGCCTTCCTTCAACGCCTCTACCAGGTCGGCATCGACCACCGCCACCCCGCGCCCGGCATTGATGAACAAGGCCGAGGGCTGGAAGCACTTGAACAGCGCCGCGTCGTACAGGTCATGAGTGGCCGGCGTGTCCGGCAGCAGGTTGAGCACGTAGTCGACCTGGGCAACCATGCGCGGCAGGTCGGCCAGCGCCGCCACCTCGACGAACGGCGCCTGTTCACGGGCGCTGCTGGCAACCCCGTACAGCACCACGCCAAACGGCTGCAGAAACTCGGCCACACGCTGGCCAATGTCGCCTGTGCCGACAACCAGCACCTTGCGCCCTTCCAGGCTGCGCCCCGGGCGGTCATCCCAACGCCGCTCGACCTGGCTGACCAGGCGCGACAGCACCTCGCGCTCGTGGCCAAGCATGTAGGTGAGCATGTATTCGGCCATCACTTGGCCGAAGATGCCCACTGCACGGGTCAGGCGGTAATCACGCGGCAGGCCATCGGCCAGCAACGGCGTGATACCGGCCCAGGTCGACTGCATCCAGCCCGGTTTGTGGCCCTGGCGCAGCAGGCTTGCCAGCAGGTCCGGCTGGCCCAGCCACACCGGGCACTGAGGCGCCAGGCGGGCCAGTTCGGCAGAGTCGCCGCTGGTCAAGACTTCCACTTCAGGTGCGGCTGCGCGCAACAGCTCGGCGTATCGAGCATGATCATGCTCGGCAATCAGTACACGCATGATCAGACCGGGTCGTTACGGCGCAGCAGCTCTTCGGGCAGGTGCTCGATATACTCGTCTTCCGCCGGCGGCATCTGCAGGTGGTAGCCCTGGTTGTCGAGGTTTTCCAGCACCTTGGTGATGTCCTCGCGGGCCAGCTTGCGCTCAGGGCTGAGCACCAGGTCGAACGCGTGCATCGGGGTGCCGAAGAACGGCAGCAGGCCTTCGGGCACGCGCTCCAGGCCGTCAGCCTTGAGCACGTACAGGTACATTTCGTTCTTGCGTGGGCTCTTGTAGATCGAGCAAATGCGTTTCATCGAATCTCTCCGGCACCTGCAAGGTTGTCCAGCAGGGCCTGGCCCATACGCTCACGGCGCCAGCCGCGCAGCGAATCGGGCAGTTGATAAGGACCATGGGGGTAACCGCTCTTGAGCAGCGCCTCCAGGGTTTTCTTGCGCAGCATCAGCTCAGGGGCAATCCCCAGGCGCTCGCCTTCGGCCTGGCCGATGGCACGCAGCTGTTTGAGGATGCCAGCGGCTTCGATCGGCAGCGGCTCGGGCAACACCTGCGGCCATTGTTCGGCGGGCAGGCTGGCGGCGCGCTTGATCAGCTGGATGAGAAACTCTCCGTCCTGACGAATGGTGCGCGGGTGCATCTCGTCGATCTTGGCCAACGCCGACAGGTTGTTTGGCTGGCTCTTGGCCATGGGCCACAGCGAGTGCTCTTTGAGGATGCGGTTACGCGGCACGTCGCGGTGGCGTGCTTCGCGCTCGCGCCAGGCGCACAGCTCACGCAGCACGGCCAGTTGCTGAGGCGCCAGCTTCCAGGCCAGTTTCACGTCGCGATACAGGGTTTCGGGCTCGACTTCACGGCGCAACGCGGCCACCAGCTCGGCGCCGTCTTCCAGCACCCAGGTGTACTTGTCGTCGCTCAAACGCGGGCGCAGCTCGGTGAACAATTCGGCAAGGTGCACGGCATCTTCGGCAGCGTAGCTGACCTGGGTTTCCGAGAGCGGGCGTTGCAGCCAGTCGGAGCGGGTTTCACCCTTGGGCAGTTCGATGCCCAGCACGTCCTGCACCAGGCGCGAATAGCCCATGGAGAAGCCCAGGTTCAGGTAACCGGCGGCCAACTGCGTGTCGAACAGTGGTTGGGGCAGCTTGCCGGTCAGGCGCAACAGCACTTCGAGGTCTTCGCTGCAGGCGTGCAGCACCTTGACCACACCGCTGTCTTCCAGCAAGTCGGCCAAAGGTTGCCAGTCACCGATCAGCAATGGATCGATCAAAAAGGCCCGCTGGCCGTCGCCGATCTGGATCAGCCCGGCTTTAGGGTAGAAGGTGTCGACCCGCATGAATTCGGTATCGACGGCGACGAAGGGCAGTTGGTGCCAGTCGCGGCAGTGTTCGGCCAGGCTCTGGTCGTCACGGATCCAGTGAATTTCGATGGCCACAAGGCTCTCCCACTAACATTGGCGCGCAGTATATACGGCGCGGGCACTGCTGGTGAAACCCGGGCCATCCTTGATATCGATCAGTGGTGCAGTTATGTGGGGGCGGGCACGCCCGCGCCCACGGAAAGCGCGCTTCGTTTCAGCGCTTGGCCGCCAGCCAAGGCCGGCAACTGGCGAACATGTCCAGCGACTGCCGGTAGACCTCGGTGCGCACCTGCAACAGGCCGAGCATCGAATGGAACAGGTTGTCCTGCGACAGCGGGGCATCGCTGAGCTTGGCCAGGCAGTCGGTATCGATGCCAAAGTCTTCCTTGTAGCTGTCGGAGAACCAGGTCAGCAGCGGTACGTGCTTCTGCTGCTCAGGGGCAATGGCGTACGGCGTGCCGTGCAGGAACAGGTTGTACTCACCCAGCGACTCGCCATGGTCGGACAGGTAGATCATCGCCGTGTCGACCTTGTCCTGCTTGCTGCGCAGGGTGTCGATCAGTGAGGCCAGCACCTTGTCGGTATAGGCCAGGGTGTTGTCGTAGCCATTGATGATTTCCTGCTCGCTGCACTGGTTCAGCGCGTTGCTCTGGCACACCGGGGTGAAGCGTTCTTCGCCACTGGGGTAGCGCTTGAAATACTCGGGGCCGTGGCTGCCCATCTGGTGCAGCACCAGCACGGTGTCCTTGTCGAGGTTGTCGATCAGCTCGTCCAGGCCCTGCAGCAGGATTTGGTCATGGCATTCGCCATTGGCACACAGTTGCGGGTCCTTGAGGTTGCTGACATCGATGAACTGCACCCGGTCGCAGGTACCCTTGCAACCCGACTGGTTGTCACGCCACTGCACGGCCAGGCCGGCACGCTGGAGGATATCCAGCAGCCCTTCGCGGTTCTTGGCCACGCGGGCATCGTAGTCCTTGCGCGTCATGCCAGAGAACATGCACGGCACCGAGACCGCCGTTTCCGTACCGCACGAGTGCACGTCGGAAAACGCCAGCAGGCCCTGTTGCTTGGCGAGGTTCGGCGTGGTGTCGCGGTCGTAGCCCAGCACACCGAAATGGTCTGCCCGGGCACTTTCCCCAACCACCAGCACGGTCAGCGACTTGCGCTCATGTTTTTGCCAGGCTGCATCACGCTTGGCATCTTCGCCATAATTCTGGAACGGGCGCGAGGCGGTACCGACACGCTCGCTGACATAACCAATGGAGGCCCCGACGATATTGCTTGGGGTCAGCATCAGGCGCAGTTCATGGTGATTGCGAAACAGCGACGACAACCCTTGATAATTGACCAACGCTACCGAGCCGAGGGCCACCACACAGGCACCGCTGACCACCAGCTTGCCCAGCAGCTCGCGGTGCCAGGCACGGTAGGCGATCGGCGCTTTCCACAACAGAACCGAAGGCAGTACGCCCAGCAGCAGAATATAGGCGGCAAACTTGAACGACATCAGGTCGCGCACTTCCGCAACATTGGTCTCGGCCATATTACGGAACATGCCAGAGTCAATAAGTACGCCGTACTGATTCATGAAGTAAGCCACACCCGCGCCACTCATGAACAACACGATAAGTACCGGCTTCAATACATAGCGGAAGGCAAACAACGTGAGGATTAGATTGAAAGCGAACAGCATCAGCACGGCAAACGCCAGGCTCAGCCAGAGCCCCGACAGGCCGGCGGGCACAATCTCTTGCAGATGCCCCCAAAGGAACATGTTGAAGCCGATCAGCAGGTAAAGGCTGGCCAGCAGCGTGACCCATTCAGTCCGCAGGGATTTGAAGTTGAGCATCAGTGTTCGCAATCAAGAGTGATTATCAACCCCCAGGCCAATTGGCACCGTGGGAAAGTTGGGCGAACTCTAGAAAGCGCGTCATCAATTTTTCGTGAAAAAGTCGGTAACAATTTCGTGAAGGCGCGTCTTTTATCAATTACCTGAAAGCCATTCAGCTGCCATTCAGGCTGGGCGGCCGCTACAAGCCTGCGCAAAGGCAGCTATCCTCAGTGGTCAGGACCTTACCGACAACCCTGACAGAGGTGAAGAAATGCCAGTTCCGCATGATCTGCTCGCTGACCTGCACGTTACCGCTGATGCATTCCAGGCGCTCATAGACAAGGACCACGACCTACACAAACTGCACAAGGAGTACAACGCCAAGGACAAGGAGGTGGTCGCCGCCGAAGGCAACGGCACCAACGACGAGGCCGTCAACCGCCTGCGCAAGGAAAGGTTACTGATCAAGGACAAGATCGAACGGATCATTCATCCGCCCAAATCCTGATGGGCATTCATTGAACCTGCCGGCCTCTTCGCGGGCTCGCCCGCTCCCACAGAGTCACCACGGCCCTCAAGACCTGTGGAGTACCTGTGGAAGCGGGCAAGCCCGCGAAGAAGCCAGTTGCCCTTACACAGCAACCAGCGCTTTCAGCGCCCCATCCAGGTCCTCGACCAGGTCGCGGTAGTCCTCGATCCCCACCGACAGCCGCAGCAGGTTCTCGCTGATCCCCATCACCCCTTTCTGCTCAGGGCTCAACGAGCAGTGCGACATGCTCCAGGAGTGGTTGATCATGCTCTCCACCCCACCCAGCGAGTCGGCCAGCACAAAAATCTGCAGTGCCTCCACCAGGCGGTTGAGCGCAGCGCGGTCGCCCTTCACCTTCATCGCCACCACCGCACCGCCACTGCGCATTTGACGCTTGCACAGCGCATGCTGTGGGTGGCTTTCCAACCCTGGGTAATACACCTGCTCGACCTGCGCGTGGCTTTCGAGGAAGCGGGCCACTTGCAAGGCATTGGCGCATTGGCGTTCCATGCGTACATCCAGGGTCTTCAGACCGCGCAGGGCCAGGTAGCAGTCGAACGGCCCCTGCACCGCACCAATCGCCATGCTGATACGGCGCAGGCGCGCCAGCAGCGCATCATTGGCTGCCACCACCACACCACCCGTTAGGTCGGAGTGGCCGCCGATGTATTTGCTGGCCGAGTGCATCACCAGGTCCACGCCCAGGGTGATCGGGCGCTGGTTCCACGGTGAGCAGAAGGTGTTGTCGATACAGGTCAGAATACCCCGCGCCTTGGCCAGGTCGCATACCGCCTTGATGTCGACCAGGTGCAGCAACGGGTTGGTCGGCGATTCGATCCAGATCAGTTGGGTTTGCGGCTTGATCGCAGCCGCCACGGCCTCGAGGTCGTTGAGGTCGACGTAGGTGGTGGTCAGGCCCGAAGTGCGGCTGCGGTAGTCTTCCATGATGCGGAAGGTGCCACCGTACACACCGTTCATCACCACCACATGAGCATCTTTGGGCAGCAGCTCCAGCACGGTCGCGGTGGCATTCACCCCTGAGGCGCAGGCCACTGCGCCCACACCTTCTTCCAGGGCGGCAACGCAGGTTTCGTAGGCATGCCGGGTCGGGTTGCCGACGCGGCTGTAGGAATATTCCGGCTTGTCGTCCAGGCTGCGCTTGGTGAACGAGCTGGCGGTGACGATGGCCGGGAAAATGGCGTTATCGGCGACGCTGAACTGCTCGCCGGCGTGAATGGTGCGGGTGGCGAAATTGCGCGGCTTTTCGGACATGGTCAGGCCCATTGGCAGAGTGAAAGTCGCCACTATCGCATAACCCAAATCGTCTGGGCTTGGGGTAATCTGTGAAATATTTTTCTGCACGGCCAGCGCGCGATATGGACAGTTTCGACCAGCACATTCTCACCCTGCTTCAGCGCGACGCTTCGATCTCGCTGAAGGACCTGGCCGAGGCCGTCAACCTGTCCACCACGCCGTGCTGGAAGCGAGTCAAGCGCCTGGAGGAAGACGGCTACATCCTCGGCCGTGTCGCCCTGCTCGACCCCGAACGGCTCGGGCTGGGGCTTACCGTGTTCGTCCAGCTCAAGACCCAGCGCCACGACAGCGCCTGGCTGGAGCAGTTCGCCGCGACCGTGACGGGGTTCGAAGAAGTGATGGAGTTCTACCGCATGTCAGGGGATTGGGACTACATGCTGCGGGTGGTGGTGGGGGATATCGCGGCGTATGACCGGTTCTACAAAAAGCTGATTACCCGTACCGATGGGTTGTCGAACATCACCTCCAGCTTTGCCATGGAGCAGATGAAATACACCACGGCTTACCCCGTGCATCGCGCCTGAATCGGCGTTGGATTCTTCGCGGGCGAGCCCGCGAATACGCCGGTACAGGCAACCCATCAATCCGCTGCCAACACCGCCGCAATCCGGTTCCCCGCCTTGGCTTTCTCAACCTTGATCGCCACAAATTTCGAGGTCGGGGTGTAGGTCCCTTCGCCATAACTTTCCAACGGCACCAGCGGGTTGGTCTCCGGGTAGTACGCAGCTGCCTGCCCCTCGGGCACGTCATACGCCACCAGGCGAAAGCCCGACACCCGTCGCTCAACGCCATCCTCCCACAGCGACACCAGGTCCACCTGCTCGCCCGGCTCGAAGCCTAGGCGGCGGATGTCGGCCTCGTTGACGAACACCACTTCACGCAGGCCGAACACCCCGCGGTAGCGGTCGTCCAGGCCATAGAGGGTGGTGTTGTACTGGTCATGCGAACGCAGGGTCTGCAGGATCAGGTCGGGTTTGTCACCACGGGCCAGTACCTTGGCGTTGACCAACTCTTCGGGCAGCGCGTGGGGCATGAAGCGGGCCTTGCCCGTGGCCGTGCGGAAGTTGCGATCGGCGGCAGTGTTGCCCAGGTGGAAACCGCCTGGGCTATGGAGGCGTTCGTTGAAACCGGTGAAACCAGGGATCACATCGGCAATCATGTCACGAATGCGGTTGTAGTCGGCCACCGCATACTCCCAGTCGATCGGCTGGTTGCCCAGCGTGGCCTTGGCCATGCCGGCAATGATCCACGGCTCCGAGCGCATGTGCGGCGAGCGTGGACGCAATTGGCCGTTGGAAATGTGCACCATGCTGAAGGTGTCTTCCACGGTCACGCCTTGCGGCCCTTCGGCCTGCAGGTCGATTTCGGTACGGCCCAGGCACGGCAAAATCAGCGCATCGCGGCCGGTGACCAGGTGCGAGCGGTTGAGCTTGGTGGAAATCTGCACGGTCAGCGCACAGTTCTGCAGTGCCGCGTGGGTGCGCGGAGTGTCGGGGGTGGCTTGGGCAAAGTTGCCACCCAGGGCGACGAACACCTTGGCCCGCCCCTCTTCCATGGCCTTGATCGCCAACACCGCGTTGTGCCCGTGGGCACGCGGCACACGGAACTGGAAGCGTTTTTCGATGGCATCGAGCAGCGCCGCCTTGGGTTTCTCGTCAATACCCATGGTGCGGTCGCCCTGCACGTTGCTGTGGCCACGCACCGGCGACAGGCCGGCACCGGGCTTGCCGACGTTGCCGCGCAGCAACTGCAGGTTGACGATTTCCTGCACGGTCGGCACCGAATGGCGGTGCTGGGTGACGCCCATGGCCCAGCACATGATGACCCGCTCGGCCTTGCGGTACATGCGCGCGGCCAGCTCGATCTCGGCCAGGGTCAGGCCGGATTGCTTGACGATATGCTCCCAGGTGGTGGCGTCGACCGCTGCCAGGTAGTCATCGACGCCGCTGGTGTGCTCGGCGATGAAGGCGTGGTCGAACACCGCCGGTTCACCCTTGGCCTGGGCGTCGCGCTCCCACTGCAACAAGAACTTGGCGATGCCGCGCATGGCCGCCATGTCTCCACCCAAGGCTGGGCGGAAGTAGGCGCTGGAAGTCGGCTCAGAGCCGTTGCTGAGCATTTCGAACGGGTGCTGCGGGTGCTGGAAGCGCTCCAGGCCACGCTCTTTCAACGGGTTGAAGCAGACTACCTGGGCCCCGCGCTTGACCGCTTCGCGCAACGGTTCGAGCATGCGCGGGTGGTTGGTGCCGGGGTTCTGGCCGATGACGAAGATCGCGTCGGCCAGCTCCAGATCGTGGAACACCACGGTGCCCTTGCCCACGCCAAGGGTTTCCGACATGCCCGCGCCGCTGGCTTCGTGGCACATGTTCGAGCAGTCGGGGAAGTTGTTGGTGCCGTAGGCGCGCACGAACAGCTGATAGAGGAACGCCGCCTCGTTGCTGGCCCGGCCCGAGGTGTAGAACTCGGCCTCATCCGGCGACTGCAACGCACGCAAGTGCCGAGCGACCAGCTCGAAGGCCTCTTGCCAGGTGGTTTCGACATAGTGATCGGTGGCGGCGTCGTAGCGCATTGGGTGCGTGAGACGGCCTTGGTATTCGAGCCAGTAGTCGGTCTGTTCCTTCAGCGCGCTGACGCTGTACCTGGCAAAGA
Source organism: Pseudomonas sp. NBRC 111132 (assembly GCF_001320565.1). Classification (NCBI taxonomy): domain Bacteria; kingdom Pseudomonadati; phylum Pseudomonadota; class Gammaproteobacteria; order Pseudomonadales; family Pseudomonadaceae; genus Pseudomonas; species Pseudomonas sp. NBRC 111132. The sequence goes on along the minus strand of NZ_BCBI01000026.1, from coordinate 509 downwards.
ACGCCGGGTCTACCGAGCGGCCAGTGGCCTCCCAGTTGACTGCCTTGGCGCCGTTCTCGCAGAACTTGACCATGTCGCTTTCCGGTGACTCGCCCCAGGCGCAGCCGGGGCAATCGAAGCCGCCGTTCTGGTTGGTCTTGAGCATGGCCCGCAGGTTCTTGAAGGCATTTTCGCTGCCCAGCCAGCTCTTGGTCACGCTTTTGAGCGCACCCCAGCCGGCGGCGGCGCCTTTGTAGTCCCTGATGTGTTCGTCCTGGCTCATGCGATGAATCCTCACGCTTCGATGCTTTTTTCCAGCCTATTGAGCGTGGGGCGGGGGCGTCCAATCGAAAGATCTTACGGCGTGATAAGCGGTTTCGATCACCGGCTGAAACCCGCGTGTGGCCGTCATAGAGGCCATTGATCAATCAGTCGGGCAAAGCAATTTGACGGCCCTGCGGCCAGGTTATAGCTTGGAGTTGTGTCCCAACCCATTCGAGCGCGCACGTGGAACAGAACAGCCGGGCCCT